>NZ_JABXJH010000019.1:0-65126 GCF_013373675.1 Bacteroides sp. L10-4 | reverse complement strand
ATGGATGTTGTGAAATTAGTATAAAGCCACAAAAAGGAATTGTTGCATATCCCTATGCTCTTAGGAAATACAACGGTCAAAATGGTTTCTATATGAAATGTGGTGATGCCATATTTGTTGGTAAAGAGATTGCTCTTAATAATTAGGAATAGAAATCTTTGGCTAATACTTAAAAAAATATTGGTAACAAGCCGGGATAACGGACTAACGCCGTTCCCCGCCAAGCCATTATTCGCAAAAACAAATGGAAGAAAAAAACTATATTGCAAACTTTGATTGCTCGCTTTGGCAAATTGATGATTGGGGACTATATACAACCAAATCCCCTATCTATATCAATTCTTTGGGCGGCGATTTTAATGCGTGGTTTGATGTGGACGGCGAGAGTTTTCCTACTGACAAACAGTTTGTTGCATGGGCGGAATTTTGCAATATTAATTCAAATGAAATAAAAGAAATGATGATTGACGGTCTTACTAAGTTAGTAGATAAAATGGATGTCCTGCCAAATGATGTAGAGCCGGAATTTGGTCCGATATTTAGGCCTATGGTTATTTCGAGAAATGCCAAACGCTCTATTGAAGCTGTAAGACATAGTAGAAAGACATTAGGTAAAGTGGCAAAATCCACCTTAAAATGCAATTCGGTTGTTGTACCGTTACAAGATAAAGCTCCAGTTAGATTTATTGTAATGAACTTTGAAATTGGTCGTCGCCCTTATGAAATGGAAGCTGTTTTTTGTAATGAAAGGATGCTTATGGTCGGTGAAAACTCTGGCATTTGGACTCGCCTTGAATGGATAAATGAGTTTAATGTTCCAATGTTTAATATTGGAACGGCATTACATCCATATTGGCGACCCGAATAATATGCGAATAACATGCACCTGTTCCGCCTAACGGCGGCAAGCTGCAAACCATTACCAACAATTAAAATATGAAGAACATTATTCAAACAGCAGAACAGTTATTAGGCAGAAAATTAACTGCAAATGACGGTTACACAACGGATGAAATCAAACAGGCTGAAAATATGCTTGGACTAACAATGCCGGAAGCTCTAAAGCATTTTTATTTATCTGTTGGAAAAGTAGAGGTATTGGCTTCTTCGTTCCAACGGTTCTTGCCATTAGACGAGTTACAATCTGATGGTGAAAAGATTATCTTTCTTGCAGAAAATCAAGAAGTGTGTTTATGGGCTACTACAATACATGATACCACAATCTGGGTTAAGTATAGTGATGATGAAGGTTGGATAACAGAACCGATTGGATTAATGGATTTTATTCTATTAACGATGTATTATAATTGCGCACAAGGAGGCTTTGAGTTTGGCGGAATAGCTGAAAACGAAGAAGCCTATCCTGCTATATTGGAATATGTACAAAAGGAATGGAATAAAGTTGTGCAATATAATACTCTAATCATATATGCATATCAAGATAATCTGATTTGGTATTTCTATAAAGCCGACAATACACCAACAGATGACGGAATATTTTTGTCATGTAGAACAGAAGAGAAGTTTGATAAGTTCTTCAATCTTTTTGATTTCTCTGAATTATAATTGAGGTTGGTAACAAGGTCGAGCCAACAGCTAAACGCTGTTCCTCACCAAACCATTACTGACTGAAGAAATAAAAAGGAAATATGGAAAAAGAATTAAGAAAAATCCTTTTAGAAATAATAGAGTTATTTGAATTTGTGGGTGAAACTGGTTGGATAATCACTCTCAAAAGATTGTATGCAGACAATGTTTCTTCCCCAAAGGATTGGCTAAGAGAAATTAAAGGTCTATTTGGTGGAATGGGATCATTTACAGATTTGGTTTTAATGAGAAATGGTATCATTTGCATTGATGAAAACAATAGATTAGACCAGCTACGTGATAGATTATACAATAGAATGGTACAATTTTTTGTTGAACTTAATAATTCAGAGAAAAGTCAGTAACATACGGATAATCGACCTTTTCAAGGTCGATTATCCGCCGGACATTAGCAACAAAAGAAATAACAAATATGGCGATTGACGGTACAGACATATTGGAAAGTGATTTAGGCATAGATGTTCAAAATGAAATATTGGACAGATATGATAGCGGACAGTCGGCAGATGAAATTAAATCGTATCTAAAAAATGGATTACAAAATATATCATCTTCACTTGATTTAGAAATTTATATTTCTACTGCTTGTCTTACGCTTTGGGAAATAGGGCTTTTGGACGATTATTTTGTAAAACTGCTTAAAGCTATCGTGGAAAACGGAGCTGATAGAACTTGGGCTGAAATAGATAAAACCGCTATTTCGCAAAGAAATATTGCACTCCAAAAGTTACTCAAAAAGGTAAGCGCACCCATTTTGAAAGTACGTAAGCCGAAAAAGCATAAAACACTTGTAAACAGTCTTTTTACAAAGGGAGAAGTAATTGCCTTTCAAGTTGATAACAAGTATCGCTGTTTCATCTTTGAAGATTTTTATCAATATAGGAAAGATGCTTATTATGCTTTTGTTCCTACTACTTACAATGACTATCTAAAGCCAACAATAGATACGATTTTGATAGAAGAAGTTCCTGTAACAAAAACTAATGCTATGGGAAGTTTTGGTGTACGCAAGTTATCTCTATATTATACGGATATAGAGAAGTTGAAAGATAATTTTATATCAATCGGACATTTAAGTATTGATTTGGAGATTGAGCAATTAGGTTTCAACCGTCAAATAACAAGTGTCAATAGTTTGGACGAACTGGAGTATCAAATCAATGATATTCTTGAAGGAAATAAAATTGAACTCTATGCTTGTTATGAACTAAAGTAAAGTTGCTAACAAACCGGGATAACGCTTGACAGCGTTCCTCGCTTAGCCATTAGAAACAATTAGTGCGCATGAAATACAGCGAAGCCATAAAGTCATTGATAAGAAAGGGCTTGGATGAAGTCAACCATTCAAGTGCAGGGCATCTGTCCTTATCAACAAGACGTAAGATACTACAAGCTATCAATGAACCCTGTATCATTGGAAGAATAAGTATTTTATGCGCATTGAAAGTATATCCGATATGGAATGACTTTTTCAGGGATGATACTGAAATAATCGGACTGATTACAAAAACGGAGAAATATCTGCTTGGACAAACGAGTAAAAAGGATTTGTTGAAAGATGCCGACCATTTGGACATGTTTGCTGATGATTACATGGAAGATGATATAACAGCCTCGTTTGCTGCTAAGGTAGCTGTTCATGCAGCCTATGATGCCAGTTCGGATGAAGACATGGTTATTAGTGATTGCGATTCCGATGAAGAAGTGGAAGTTCCGGACGAATGGGATACGGCTTTCCTTGCTAGTTTAGTATATAATGGCGGTGTTATCGATTTAGGTTTTATTGATGACGAACGTAATAAAGAGTTTTGGAGCTGGTATCTTACCGATTGCATCGAAACTGCTTGTGCGAATGACAGACTGCCATATCCCGTTTTCGCAAACAAAGCAACATTATCTGTCAAATACATTCCTTATCGTACACAACTAAGCCTTTGGAAATATAATGTGGAATGCCGTGCCTATGTAAACGACATCAAGGAAGTTTTGGCAAAAATGGTGGCTTATGCCCAGTGGAATAAATGTGATTTTTACTGTTATACCGTTGAAAGTACATCTTATACTAACATTTACTATTACAGGGGAAACGAGCCAGTTCAATTTCGTCTTGGTATTAATGTCACAATACACCTTTCTTCAAAAGTAGAAAAACTCAAAGACCTGATGTATTCCTTATGTCCGCAAGAGGGAGCTTTCTATCTATGTAAAATAACAATAGACAAAGGCAATAATATGAATATAAGATTTGGTTACGATACGAGATATGAAGGACTGAAAAAGGCATTCAGCGATAGTGATTTTAGCGAAGATTTCAGTAAATATCCACGGGCAAAAAAGTTCATTCCTGATTGGTTGGCGGATATACTGAAAAGGAAAAGAATAAGTTTCTAACAAACCGGGATAACGCTTCACAGCGTTCTCCGCTAAACCATTAGCTATAATAGAAGCATGAAAAAGATTATTTTCTACATATCGGCAATTCTGTTTTGCTTGCCTATACAAGCACAACAGCGTTTCTTCGGTGTCATTCAGGATGCGGACGGATATGTAAATGTACGTGATACAAGTGGAACAGTGATAGGCAAATTATTGGATAATCATGTATTTGCCGATTGGGATGCACAAAAGAGCCATAAAGAATGGCATAGCGTAGAATATGGAGCAGAAACGGGCATAACCAAGACTTGCCCGAATGGAAATACCCATACAGGAGATATCCATAAAAGCCGCATCCGTTATTTGGCAGATTTGCCACAGTTGAAGAAACAGCCGCAAAGTACGGATAAATGCCTTGTATATGCCAACGACACATTAACCGTAAAGATAGACTTCCAAAATTTTAATCCACAAAAACATGCCATTGTTTATGATTTGGAAGCAGGTTTTGTTCGGAGTATTGACGGTTGTTCTGACTTGACAGGCATAGATGACAATATTCCGCATGAAGAATACGCATCTGTCACCGTCAAGCACCCTGCCGGAATATTGGAATTTCCAACAGCATATATAGCACATCTATACGAACCGAGCCGAAACAATGTTGTCGTGGCATTGGGTAAAGGAAACTCACTGTTCATCAGCACGCAGAACAGTGACGGTGCAGGCGGATATTATGCCGTATGGACAGTAGAAAATTATCTTGTTAAAAGTCTGTTTGTGTTACATGACTTTTGACTAAAATACAGCTAACAACGCAGGATAACGGACGAGCCGTTCCCTGCTAACCATTAGTTGCAATATGAAAAGAGTAATTATACTTTATATTTTATTCTTGCTTTCACCTTTTGCTTTTGCACAAAACTATAAGGAAACTATTCAAACAGAGATTGATGCAATAAACAAAATGCCTTTGAGAATTGCATACCTTGTTCCTTTAGATAGTTTAGGAAAAGTAATAGAGGATGAATATATGGAATTTGATCAAATCCATTCATACAAAATCTTAGATGATGGTCATATTAAGAATGCCAATATATTGATCACTATGTATTTCGATAGCGATAACAATATCAGGAAAGTATTTAAGCGATGGGCTGACGGGGGTGCATTGCACAGTATCGCATATTATAATTCTAATGGGCGATTGATATATGGGGTATATAATAGAGGAGATGAAACTCACGGAAAGTTGTATGCTGACACTCCGGGTTTTCATATAGAGCATTTTCCTGAAGAGAATGAATGTAATGACTGTTTTGAAGCATACCTATTCCTATCTACGAAATGTATGGAAGCTCAGTATAATATAATATTACAGAGCCCCCCGAATGCTAAAAGGACGAATTTTACGCCACAAGTTGGAGATAGTGCCATACTATGCAGCTCCTACATTTATTCTTTACCTGATGGAGAAAAAATTACCGAAGGAGAAGATGGCATAGCAGTTAGTTTTGGAATGCCTGTTGTTATAAGTAAAATAGTAAATGGCTGGTGTAGAATAAATTCCATTTTTAATGCCCATATAGGTTATATACCTATTCAAGACATTGAAATCATTAAGAATATATAGTAAGCAACTAACAAGGTCGAGATAACAGCTAATGCTGTTTCTCACCAAACCATTAAACAATGAATAACAATCATTTTAGAAATATAATATTGCTGACCATGATGTCGGCATTATCGTTGGCATTTGCGGGATGTGCCACAATCCGCAAAACCGGTGCTGCTCAGGATTCACGGATTTGTCTGAGTGAAGTGAACAATTCAGGCTGTGACAGGGCTTATCGAATCATTCACGGAAAATTGCGTCCGTTGGAACGTCCGCAGGTCAGATTTGCTATAGAGAAAGCTTTGATTGAGGAGGATTCCTGCTGGGTTCTGCTCCGCGTCACAGTACCGGATCAATCCATAAGGAAGCATGAGCGGTATAATGCCTGTGTCATGCTTTCAACCGTGGATGGGATATTGAATTTCCCGGAACTAAATCTTGACAACGACAGCGGTCTTCCCGAAGCAGACGAGCGTAGCGACAGTGAGGAAACACAAGAGGACACGATTGTGGAGTCTCTTGAAATTGACGCCCGGAAAGGAAGCCCCGGATATGCCTATATGAGTTTCCGTTTCTGCTATCATCCGAGTATGGAAGGCAACGGAGCAATAATATCCATATTACCAAGTCTTGAAACAAAGCGTTACTTCTTCCAGCATTCTCCAGTGGAACTTCCCGTGTTATGGTCCTACAATCCGGCAATGTGGAAGCGGGCGCAACAGTTGCCGCAGTTCATACTGCTTGATAAAAGGCCAGAATATGTTTTACACGGTAATGAAAAAAATATGTTCAAGTAATAATAAAAACCGAAATCAATGATGCAATGGATAAAGAAACTGTTTAGGATAAGATGTCCCGAACGGATAACAAAAGAATTGATTGAGCGTCTTCCTGCCGATAAACTCTGCCGGAAATATATCGACGGAGAACTGGCAAGCGATATGGAGAGCGAAGTATTCGACAGCATAATGTGTGCGGTGGAACTGCATGCGGAGGTCATCAACGGAGGTTTCAACCAATACTACTACAATTCAGGAGGCGAACGTGCGCAAAAAGCCGAGGACACCTTTGTCAAGCTCGGAGCAGACCGGATTGCTGATGTCGTGAAACGAGCCAACAACCAATATGCCGCCAACCGGGATGAACTGCAATCGGTATGGGACGGAACGAAGGAAGGATTCGCCCACGGGTATAAAGAGAAGTTCTTTGATGCCTTCGATGATGAGTACTATGCCTTGATGAAGAATGACCGGCAACTCTACACGATGATCGGTACATACATCAAACAGCATCCGCAGGAGTTTCTTACAGGAATGACCAAGTGATATTCAACATGATATAGTTACCCGAAGGATATGATAGATTATCTGTATTATCGGTTTTATAGACTATGGCTCCATTCCTCTCTGGCGGAAGGAGCCGTGTTTATGGGGATGCTTATGTTCTCGGTCATACTGAGTACCAACGTATTGACCGTATGGGGGATGCTGACCCGATACGGCATTGTCGCATATCCCTCCGATATTCAGTATTATATTATCGAGGGCGGCATTATTGCCTTGTTGAGCTGGCGGTTCTTTTTCAGGAAACGTTATGACAGGATTATAGCCAGGTATGACGATGAAAGTCCGGTGCAACGCAAATCCGGTGCATGGGTTCTTGCGCTGTATGTAGTGTCTACCATTGCCGTTTTTTTCTTGGAAGCGTTGCAACGGCAAGGAAAAATATGACCGTGTTGGGATTTTCGGCAAGATTTGGAACTGCTTGTTACTTCATAAACCCGATATTTGCCGCAAAAACAACATAATGAGATTGACAGCCCTGCTACGGCACACAGCCGATATATATCCCATACACTCCGTAAGCCTGCACAGCATAGCAGACAAGGCGGAAGAACTTGTAAAGAAACGTTACTCCGTAAGCCGTATGGTACGCGAAATGGAGAGTTTCGCCCATGATGCAGAGGTGCTGCGCCTGATTGTCGGCACGTTCAAATCCGTTCCTGTCCAGCCTACATTGAAAATGCGTGACTACAAGCCTTACATGGCTCTTGTGGCATGCTCGCCTAAAGACTTTGCATTCTGCTACCTGTGCAATGACCTCGTAGCCGTCTATGAAACGGAGTGCCGGACACCGGAACTGATGTTTTTCTGCGACCTGCTCCGCTGCATGAGGGGACGCTCCTATCTTAACTGCGTGACCAACCGGGTGTGCGACTACTTTTTCAGGGCGCGCCGTGACACCCTCCGCCATATCTCCAGCCCTCTGAAGGAATCTGAAATGCAATATGCGGAAAGCCGTCTGAAAGAACTGGAAGAAGCGGTCTTCCGCCTGAAAGTGAAGATGTATAAGTGGCACACCTTTACAGCAGAGGAGCTGGCAGGGATGTGTGGCATGAGCTATTCCCATTTCCGAAGCCGTTTTGAAGAATATTACGGCTGTTCCGCGACCGACTGGCTCCGGCAGGAGCGCATAAGCCGTATCAAGGAAGACCTTTCCTACCGTCCCGAACTTGCCCTGAAGGAAGTGGCTGAACGCAACCGGTTCCTCTCTGCAAGTAATTTTTCCGACTTCTGCAACCAGCAGGTTCTCAAGACACCCGGAGAACTGAAAAAAGAGGGATATGAGGAATGGTGCGAGAGAAGGATGAAATACTGGAACAGTGAATCATGAGCGCGTTTCCGGCAAGATTTGGAATATGCGGCTATGACGGCACGCATATTCCTGACAAATGAGAGATTCAGCAATTATTATATACACGGCTTATGAGATACTACCGCATACTGGTAGCCGCAGGCTACATTTCCATATTCATCCTGTCACTGCTGGTTGCCTACACCTACCGCAATGAACAAAACACCTTGTCGTTGTCGGAGGAAGAGAACCATAGCGCAATCGAGTTGCGAAAAAATATAAACCGTCTGAACATACAGATTACAGGGCTGTCATTGCTGGGAGAAACTGTCGCGGAATGGAAAGAGGGCGATGCGGAACAATACCATCATCAAAGGATGGTGATTGACAGTACACTGTGTGTCTTCCGCGAGGTGTTCAGTTCGGAACGTATAGGAATAGACAGCATCCGCGACATATTGGCACACAAAGAGAGGCAGATGAGGGAGCTGGCAGATATACATTCCCGTCAGAGAACACTCAACAGGCGTATAGCCGACAGAGTGCCGGTCATAGTCCGTCAAAGCGCAAATGAAAGTCCCCATAAGGCTAAACGCAAAGGATTTTTAGGTCTGTTCGGAAAAAAGGAAGGCGCAAAGCCTTCGGCAACCACCTCGATGCTCTATTCCCTGAACAACGATGTGATTGCCGGACAGAAGGTTCAAAACCGGATACTTGCCGAACAGACAGACAGCCTTGCCGCACGTAATACAGCCCTCAACGCCCGATTACGCAGTCTTATCCGTCATATCGACAACAATGTTCAGACCGACCTGAAAGAACGAGAAACCGAGATAGCCACCATGCGTAAGAAGTCGTTCAGGCAAATTGGCAGTCTGGCATTATCCATACTTCTGTTATTGCTCGTATTGTTCATAATTATACATAGGGATGCCATCCGAATCAAACGATACCGACTGAAAACATCGGATTTAATCGGACAACTTCAACAGTCTGTTGAACAGAACGAGGCACTGATTGCTTCCCGCAAGAAAGCCGTTCATACCATCACCCATGAATTGCGCACGCCTCTGACGGCAATAACGGGTTATGCCGGACTGATGCAAAAAGATTGCGATGTTGATAAAATCGGGGCGTATATCCAAAACATCCGGCAATCTTCTGAGCGTATGCGTGAAATGCTCAATACGCTGCTAAGTTTCTTCCGCTTGGACAACGGCAAGGAGCAGCCGAATTTCTCTCCTTGCCAAATTTCGGCAATCACGCACATCCTTGAAACGGAGTTTATGCTAACCGCTATGAACAAGGGGCTGGCTCTTACCATAATTAATCAAACTGATACGGTTGTTTTGACTGATAAGGAACGCATCCTGCAAATCGGAAATAATCTGTTGTCCAACGCCATCAAGTTCACGGAGAACGGCAGCGTATCTCTGACAACGGATTACACTAACGGGATGCTGACACTTATCGTCGAAGATACGGGGACGGGCATGACCGAAGAGGAGCAACAACGTATATTCGGTGCATTTGAACGTCTGTCAAACGCCGCTGCAAAAGACGGCTTCGGGCTGGGATTGTCCATCGTGCAGCGTATCGTGACAATGCTCGGCGGTACAGTACGGCTGGAGAGCAAAAAAGGCAAAGGCAGCTGTTTCTCTGTGGAAATCCCCATGCAGACAGCCGAGGAACAGCCTGAACAATCCCGTAAAGGATATGTCCGCCACAATGAGGCATATCATGAGGTAATCGCCATCGATAATGACGAAGTGCTACTTTTGATGCTGAAAGAAATGTATGCAAAGGAAGGGATACACTGCGACACCTGCACCGATGCTGCGGAGCTGATGGAATTAATACGAAAAAAGGAATACAGTCTGCTTCTGACGGATCTGAATATGCCGGTGATAAACGGTTTCGAGTTGCTGGAACTGTTGCGCACTTCCAACGTTGGCAATTCAAGGGATATCCCGGTAGTGGTGACAACCGCTTCGGGCAGTTGCAGCAAGGAGGAGCTTATGGAACGTGGATTTGCTGGATGCCTGTTCAAGCCATTCTCCATATCGGAACTAATGGAAGTTTCAGATAACTGTGCCCTGAATATGACACAGGATGAAATGCCGGATTTCTCCACCTTGTTATCCTACGGCAATGAATCTGTTATGCTGGAGAAGCTGATAACGGAAACCGAAAAGGAAATGCAGGCGGTCAGGGATGCGGAACAACGGAAAGACTTTCAAGAACTGGACGCCCTTACACACCATCTTCGCAGCTCGTGGGAGATACTCCGTGCCGACCAACCGTTGAGGGAACTTTATAAACTGATTCATTGCGAGAATACGCCAGATTGGGAGGCAATACACAATGCTGTAAAAACTGTTTCGGATATGGGTTTAATGATTATTGAAATGGCAAAAGAAGAAAGGAAGAAATACAACAATGGATAAAACAAAAATAATCGTGGTGGAGGACAACATCGTGTATTGCGAGTTTGTCTGCAACCTGCTGGCACGGGAGAAATTCCGTACCGTGCAGGCTTTCCACCTTTCGACAGCGAAGAAACTTCTGCAACAAGCCGCTGACGGGGACATCGTGGTTTCAGACCTGCGTCTGCCCGACGGCAACGGTATCGACCTGTTGCGCTGGATGCGCAAGGAAGGCATGATGCAGCCGTTCATTATCATGACCGACTATGCCGAAGTGCATACGGCGGTGGAAAGCATGAAACTCGGTTCGCTGGACTACATACCCAAACAGTTGGTCGAGGACAAACTTGTGCCTCTGCTCCGCAGCATACTGAAAGAACGGAATGTCGGGCGGAGCCGTATGCCCGTGTTTGCCCGTGACGGTTCCGCCTTTCAGAAAATCATGCACCGGATAAGGCTGGTAGCCCCAACCGACATGAGCGTGCTGATATTCGGGGAGAACGGCACGGGCAAAGAGCATATCGCCCATCTGCTGCACGACAAGAGCAAGCGGGCAGGAAAACCGTTTGTGGCTGTGGACTGCGGTTCGCTCACCAAAGAACTTGCGCCGTCGGCTTTCTTCGGACACGTCAGAGGGGCGTTCACCGGTGCGGACAGTGCCAAGAAAGGATATTTCCATGAAGCCGAAGGCGGCACACTGTTTTTGGACGAAGTGGGCAACCTCGCACCGGAAACCCAACAGATGCTTCTGCGCGCCATACAGGAGCGGCGATACCGCCCCGTTGGTGACAGGACGGATAGAAGTTTCAATGTCCGTATTATCGCTGCCACCAACGAGAATCTGGAAAAGGCGGTCAATGAAAAGCGTTTCCGGCAGGACTTGCTGTACCGTCTGCACGACTTCGAGATAACCGTTCCGCCGCTGCGTGATTGTCAGGAAGACATCATGCCGCTGGCAGAGTTTTTCCGCGAGATTGCCAATAATGAATTGGAGTGCAAGGTTAGCGGATTCAGCTCCGAAGCACGGAAAGCGTTGCTGACCCATTCATGGCCGGGCAACGTGCGCGAGCTTCGGCAGAAAATCATGGGCGCGGTGTTGCAGGCGCAGACGGGACTTGTCACGAAAGAGCATCTGGAACTTGGAATAACCGAAACAACCTCTGTTACCGGCTTCTCCCTGCGCAACAAAGAGGAAGATAAAGAGCGGATTATACGCGCTTTGAAGCAAGCTGACGGGAACCGCAAGGTCGCCGCCGAACTGCTTGGAATAGGCAGGACAACACTCTATAATAAACTGGAAGAATATGGATTGAAATATAAATTTGAGCAATCATAGCCCGCAATTCGCTGAAAATGGCTATCTTTGCATGACATATCAGAAGGTAACGGCGATTGGCAGATCCTTTTGCCGCCTATATATAACATAAGACCGCAAGGCGTTTCGAGCGAAAATCTGGTAAATTGACACTACGGAGACGATTGCGTGATGCTTATGCTATGCCTACGCATAGCGTGCATTCACGTACTCTCCGTAAAAGGCTTTACCAGAGCCGTCGCTTGAAAGTAGTGTGATTTGCACGCTACTTTTTTGCCCTTGCCTAACGAAAGGAAACGATAATGGGTAAAGTACAGATTCTTGCCGTCCTCACGATGGACGGATGTCAAAGCTCCGAGTTGTATTGCAAAGCGTATAAGGAACTGCGCCTTGAAGATTGCGGTATCAACGAGATAAGGGAAAACGCCCTTTATCATATCACACCGGATTATTCCATCTCCATGCTTGACGAATGGCGGAAATCCACAACAGACATCTGCTATCTGGCGGAAGCCACTCCTGAAAAGGCGGACTACATCAACGGGCTGCTGCGTATGCGTGTGGTGGATGAAATCATACTATACACAATTCCTTTCATTGCCGGAACGGGAAAGCGTTTCTTCCAGTCCGTCTTGCCACAGGAACAATGGACGCTGACCTCACAGAAAGCATACCGCAACGGAGTGGTCCGCCATATCTATAAAGCGTGCATCTGATGTCCGGAAAATGGACTAATGTTCAGTAGATTAACACCTTAAGTTGAATACAACTCCTGTCGGATAAATAAATTTTGAAATTATTACTCTGAAATCCAGCATATTGCAGACTATGTGCCGGATTTTTTGTTTGATGTACATGATTTTTGCCAATCATATTCATGTGCGCATACCGAAAAACAGAGTGTAAAATTTCAAAATTGACAGGACATGAATTATTTTTTATTGGCGGAAACCGAGTTCTTCCGCCGTATAAACGAAGCCGGTGACTGCAATATGGAAACGGCATACACGGCTTTCGCCACCCAAGTGATCGAACTGTGCAGCGGCAGCGCGGATACGGACCGTACCATCATCGCACTGGCATACATAGAAATAGAGTTGCAGCACCATCCCGTGCGCAACCTCTCCGAAGAGAAAAGGGAGGCTGCCATCTACGTCAGCAAGGCTCTCTCTTTCGTGAGGAAGATGCAAAAGCTCCTTGCCGCTCCCCAAGTGCCACCACTGATCCCCGTCCGTACGTCCGCCGAAAACACAACCGAAAACCCCGCCTCGCCCTTGCAGTGGACAGGCAACGCCATCGACCTCGTGGAACTGATCTACGGTATCAACGAGATGGGCTGCATCAACAACGGCAACATGCCGCTCAAACAGCTCGCCCCGCTCCTGTACAAGATATTCGGCGTGGAATCGAAGGACTGCTACCGCTTCTACATCGACATCAAACGCCGTAAGAACGAGAGCCGCACCTACTTCCTTGACAGGATGCAGGAGAAACTCAACGAGAAGATGCAACGTGACGAGGAATTGGAACGCATGAGAAGATGAACCACCATCCGGACAGGAAAGACGGAAAATAAGGGGCAATCATCTGTTTTCCGTCTTTTTTTGTTGCATCATATTGACAATCATGGAAATAAATGCCGATATTTGCAGCCGGAACAGAAGCAGGATAAAGAAATGGCAAAAAAGAAGAAGAAACAGAACGGGCACTACTGCCGGATTTGCGGTGACTACAAGGCGAATGAGAAGTTCTCCGGCAAAGGACACGCACAACATATCTGTAAAAGCTGCATGTCCGCCATGCGCAGCGGCAAGAATCCGGAGGATATTCTGCCGGAACCGTTGCCTGTGAACCGTGAAACGACACGTTTCAAGAAACTGGGTAAAGAGGAAAAAGCCGTGCTTAAAGCGTTTATCTCCGAAGTGGTAACCGAATACTGGCAGGAAAACAGGCAGATACCGTTTGCGGAAAGTTTTTCCGAACTTAAAAAATATATCATCGGAACTTATGATGAGGAATGCGGCATACTCCTGAAAGATGACGCGGAACTGAAGACCTACTTTCAGACACATACGGTAACGACCATAAACAAATTGCTGAAAGAGGAAAATCCGGAAAACGAAGGGTAACGAAAACGGGCGGAACAAGGTGTCAAACTTGCCCCGCCCGTTTTCGTTACCGCCTGCCGGCTATTTCTGCTGCAACAGATGCTTCAGGTTCTCGTCACCCGCGATGCGCTCCAGCTCGTCGGCGACAATCTGCTTCACCTCCTCCTTGATGCGCCTGTAATTCGCCTGCACCGTTTCCTTCATGCAGTCGTTGCCGTCCCCGTCCGTAAAATCGGTAATGACGGGTATCGGCTTGTAGGCTTTCTCCTCGCGCTTGACCTTCTCGGCATCCACGACAATCTCACAGTGGAAAATCTTCTGCTCGATACGCTCGTTGAAGTTGTCGGACACAGAACCGACAAACATGCCCTGCGTCAAGCCGGAAATCTTGCTCGGCGGGATAAGCGCGTCCATCTGCGTGTTGATGGAGGTGGAAACGTCCTGCCTGTTGATGGAAATGGACTGCCGCTTCTGCAACACCTTTCCGAACCTTTCCGAGAGCGTCTTGGCGGTTTCGCCCACCACCTGACCGGAGAAGATATTTCCGACAGTATTCATCACGACTTTGGCTTCTTTATCGCCATAGTCGCGCACCAACTGGCTGAAATCCTGAAAGCCCAGACACACGGCAACCTTGTTGCTTCGCGCGGTGGCGATAAGGTTGTCCAGCCCCTTGAAATATATCGTCGGAAGCTCGTCGATGATGACCGACGACTTCAACATCCCTTTCTTGTTGATGAGCTTCACGATACGGGAGTTATACAGACCGAGAGCCGCACCATAAATGTTCTGACGGTCGGGATTGTTGCCCACGCAGAGAATTTTCGGCTCTTCGGGATTGTTGATGTCCAGCGTGAACTCGCTGTCCGACATTACCCAATAGAGCTGCGGGGAAATCATACGTGATAGCGGAATTTTCGCCGAAGCGATCTGCCCCATTAACTGCTCGGCAGCCCCTCCGAGCCACGCATCCATAAAAGGAGAAAGATAGTTTTCCAGTTCCGGGTAAGAGGTCAGAATAGGGAAAATATCCTCGTAACGGCGGTTCAGGAACTCGACTGCATGGGGGAACGTGCAATACTTGCCGTTCTGATAAATTTTCAAATACCATATAATACTGGCAAACAGGATAATAGGTGATTCCACAAAGAAGTCGCCCTGCTTTTGCACCCAACTTTTATTTAAGTTGAGCATGATGGTGTACGCACTCTCATAAGCGTCCGTGATATCCTCCATGAAGTCCGGGTGAATGGGATTACAACGGTGCGAGCGTCGTGGGTCGTCGAAGTTTATTACATAGAACTTCGGCTTCACCTTGTAGCCCTCCGGGTGGTTAAGCAGATGGTTGTAGGCTATCGTGGACAAGTCGCTGAATTTGAAGTCGTACACATACATCGAGAAGCCCTTTTCAATCTGCTGCTTGATAAAATTATTTACCACCGCGTATGACTTCCCGCTGCCCGGCGTACCTAATACGATGGAAGCCCTGAAGGGATTCACGACATTGATCCAGCCGTCGTTCCAACGCTTTTTGTAGTAGAAGCGTGTCGGCAGATTGACCGAATACTCACTTTCGATAAGCCGTGTTTCCTGCATGAAACTCTCGTTCTCGTTGTTGAACACATCATCCATGAGGTTGTGCTTCAACAAGCGGCTCATCCACAGACCGCCCATCAGCAGACAGACATAACCTGCGCCAACGGTCAGGATATACAGTCCCGTCACCGCCTCTATCGGCAGCGGCAATGCCAATATCCACCAGTTGAGAAAGAACAGCACGAACCCTGCGGCAAGGGCCGCCCAGATTCTTCTCCAAGTGATTTTCTCTCCCTTGACACCCTTTGTCCCCAGACAGGACAGGGCAAGCAGGAGGATGGCGAACAGTTTCGTGTAGAGAATGGAACGGAACAGCCCCGCCGTGCGGTCGAAGTTCATCAGGATTCTGTCCACCACGCCGATGTCCACTCCCCAAAGCCGGATGGCTTCATAGCAGAACCAGTACACGTTCATGACCACTAAAATAATACTCACGGCACGCAGAAAATCCATGATTTTCGCCAATGCCCTCAAATCGTCTTCTTGTTGTGACATACATTGATTTTTTTGATTGTTGATACTCCTGATTACATTCCCAAGCCTTTGCGCTTCTTCTTTTTCTTCTTGCGCTGCATCGCCCGGATGAAAGCTTCCTCCTCGGCGTCCACCGCCGGACCTTCGGAAGTGAGCAGGCCGACACCGCCCGCCATGCTTTCATCGTCGGATGCGCTCTGTCCGCGCATATCCTTCCCGGCTTCCACCGGAACGGAAAGCGGAACGGGCGGCAGTCCGGCGTAAGGCAGCGTGAAGTGTTCCTGCAAGGCGTTGGCGGAAAGTTCCTTGCCCATGCGCGATCCGTTCAGCACGCAGCCCGTGCGGTGGTCGATGAACGTGGATCCGTAGATGCGCCCTTCCTCTGTGTAGCGCAGCACGGTGTCAATGCCTTTTCCTTTGAGCGTGGCAACGAACTTATCCTTGTCATACGTGCCTTCCAGCACGGAAAGGACAGTGCGTTTCGTCATTCCGGCGAGTTCCCTGTCCTTAATCTCCTGCTTGGAACGGGCAAACTTCCTCTGCACGGCTTCATAGCCGACGGATTTCCCGAAGAGCGAGGATTTGAACGGATTACCGACTTTGTTGCCCATGTCATCCGTGACGGAATAGACCAGCCCGTGATACTCGCGTCCGCGCACATTGCCGTGCGTTTCCTCCACCATCATATTATATAAGGAAAGGAGTGCGCGGTATTCGCCCATTGTCTGAAAACGGTACTGCCCGTTCAGAACCTTGACAATATTCCCTGCCTGCTTCTTCACGTCGCCCGCAGAGGCGTCCACCTTGCACAGCGGCGGGTCAAGACGGCGGGTCCTGCGCTCCGCATCGTGCAGTCCGTATTTCTTCTCCAACTCACGGGTGATCTGCTTGCTACGATAGTAGTTGTTCTTGTCACTGATACATTTCCCGTTCTCCTCCACCCGCACGGTCACGATGTGCAGGTGGTGGCGGTCAATGTCCTCGTGCTTGAAAACAAGGTAAGGCTGGTTGCCGAAACCGAGTTTTTCCAGATACTCGCGGGCTATATCCTGCAATTCCGCATCGGTCAGCACGTCATCGGGATGTGGGTTGAGCGAGATATGCACCACTGGCTTCTCCACTTTCATCTGTGGCGGCAGAAAGGTGTGGAAGCCCTCCATTGCCTTGTTGATGTCCACCGTTCCCGAACCGTCATTATAGATACGGTTGGTAGTGAGCAGCCGCCCTTGCGCCTCGTTGATCTTCTCCCCGTTGTAGGCAATCGCGCCGTACAACGAGCTGCCTACACTGATTTTTGCGACCATTTCGCCTCCATTTCCCTTGAAAGTTCCACAATCCGGCGGCTCAGTTTCACGAGTTCGACGGTCTGTTGCTCCAGCTTGTAGAGCAACGCCATCGCCTTTTTCTCGGAAAAATGCAGCCTCAGTTCCTTCACGACTTGGTTGTAATTTGTGCCTATTGCGCGGAACTGCGCGTGAAAATCGGACAGTTTGGTGTAGTAATCCACCAGCGTCTTGTCCACTTTCAGCACCTTGAACGGCTGCCCGAAGAAGTGCGCCTTCAGGAAAACCGACTTGGCGTAAACGCCCGACTTCTCGAACATGGAGAGGAAACGGTTGTGTTCCTCCTCGTTGAAACGGACGGTGTAGCGGAACACCGCCGGATCGAGTTTGGGATTTCTCCCGCCTTTGTTTCTTCTTTTTTCACTCATATTACTTTGGATTTAGCGGATGGACGGCATAAGCCGCCGCTTCGAGGCACAGCACCGCAGGTTTGAGAGGCTTCCCGACTTCGGAGGGTAAGCCCGCCCCCTGCAAGGGCAAGGCGTTTTCGTGGCTGCTCAAAATGTTTTGAGCGGCTGAAAACATACCTTGCTATGTTCAGGTGAACATAAAAATCCGTCGGGGACGGATTGGGGGAATGCCTTTCAAACTCCGGGCTGCGCCACCTGCGGCGAACCCTGCCGTTCGGGGGCAAAGTTACGCCCTTAAAGCGGTATCGGACAGAGGCTTGACCCGGTCAATGGCTGCCAACCGGCGCAACATGCTGCCACTTGCCGGAGAAGTGATACAAGTTCCGGAATATACTTGTTTATTTGCAGCATGATTCAAGAAACGAACGATTTGAAGATATGGAAAAAGGAACTTTCAGATACCCGGCAAACCGCTTAGGCGGACATTTGCAAAACCGAATATCCGCACTGCCGGATACCCGGTTTTACAACAACGCGGTGATTCACGGATTCAATGACTTCATGACGCAATGCCGTCATTCACCGGTTATCCGAATCCCGGCTTCACCGTTGAAACGGATACGTGACGGACCGCCCGGATAATGATTCGCGGACGCGGATATATACGTCACCGCTTCCATACAGGAACAGGAAAACAATTCATCAACCATTAAAAGCAATAGAACCATGAGTAATGAAATCTTCGTTGCATTCGCAACACAAAAGGGAGGCATCGGCAAATCCACCGTCACGGCTCTTGCCGCCAACTACCTCCACAACGTGAAGGGCTACAATGTCGCCGTCATAGACTGCGACGACCCGCAACACAGCATCCACGGTCTGCGTGAACGTGAAACGAAACTTATCGACGAGAGCCTCTATTTCAAGGCACTCGCGTGCGACCACTTCCGCAAGGTCAGGAAGAACGCCTACCCGGTCATCAAGAGTAACTCACAGGACGCCCTCGACGATGCCGACAGGATGCTCGTCAGCGAGGAGGTGAAACCCGACATCGTGTTCTTCGACATGCCGGGCACGCTCCGTAGCGACGGCGTTGTCAAGACGCTCTCTCAGATGGACTACATCTTCACGCCCATGAGTGCCGACCGCTTCGTCGTGGAAAGCACCCTGCAATTCGCCGCGATGTTCCGTGACAACCTAATGACGACGGGACAGGCGAAAACAAAAGGTCTTCACCTGTTCTGGACGATGGTGGACGGCAGGGAGAAGAACGGGCTGTACGACCTGTATGAAGATGTGATTGCCGAAATGGGACTGTCGGTCTTGTCCACACGCCTGCCCGACAGCAAGAAATTCCGGCGCGACCTCTCGGAAGAACGCAAGGGCGTTTTCCGCTCGACCATCTTCCCGATGGACACGTCCCTGCTGAAAGGGAGCGGCATCCGTGAGTTCTCGGAAGAGATTGTCAGCATCATCAAACCGCGATGAACATGGGCAGCAGGAAAGTGAACACCGAAGGCATCGACGAGGAACTGTTGATAGCCTCTATCGGCAGGCGCAAGCAGGACGGAACCCTGTACCGCGCGCAGGAGCCGCCCGCGCCGGCCCCCGAAGAAGAAAGCGTTCCCGAATCGGAACAGCCGTCCGCACCGTCACCGGCAAAGGAGAAACCGCTGAAAGACAGCGGACGCCGCAAACGGCAGGAGGACGACTACACCGGACTGTTCCTGCGCCGCAACGAGATAAAGACACGCCAGTGCGTCTATATCAGCCGCGACGTACACAGCAAGATTCTTAAAATCGTTAACGACATCGCCGGGCGGGAAATCTCGGTAGGCGGCTACGTGGACACCGTGCTGCGCCAGCATCTGGAACAGCACAAGGAGAAAATAAACGAACTGTACAGGAAACAACGTGAAGACTTAATATGAATATGGATATGAATCAGGAAAAGAACCAGAAAAACAGAAATCCGCATCATGACGGCGGAAGTATGCTTGCCCAAGTGCAGGCGAGTGTGGAAATCCTGTCGCCCGTGCCGGTAGGCGGCAAATGCGGCGAAAAGGACTATGAACGGCTTTTCATCCGTGAACCCGAAGTGAAGGCGCGGGAGGGGAAGATGGCGTATGTGCGCCCGGAGTACCACGACCGCATCATGCGCATCACCCGTGTGATCGGGCATGACCGGCTGTCGCTGTCCGCCTACATCGACCATGTGCTTACGCACCACTTCAACCAGTGCGAGGAGGCGATAAAGAGCCTTTACGCCCGGAATTACAATTCAGTATTTTAACCGTCAAAAAGAAACAGACATGAAAAGAAAAAAGAATGACTATCGCGCCTTCCTGAAAAAATCAGGCATCAAGGCGAGAGAGGGAAAGCAAGTGTACATCAGTTTGGCAAACCACAGCGTGATAACCGAAATCACCTATTTATTAGGTAAAGGAAATCTGACCATCGCCGACTATCTGGACAATGTGCTTAACGAACATTTCCAGACACACCGTGCCGAAATCAACCGTATGTTGGACTCAGTCCCCAAAGTAGAGCTATGAGCATGACGATGATTCTCCTGACTGTATCGGCGGGCTGTAACCTGTGGTTCCTGTTCCTGCTGCTCTACGACCGCATCATGGAAACGAAGCTCGTCCGCTTCCTTAGAGGCATTGCCGGACTGTGGAGGTCGTTGGGCGGCACGACGGTAAAGCAGGAAACAGTACGGGAAACACCACCCGCAGAAAAACCGGACATCATCGGCAAGAGCCGTTTCAGGATGGCATCGACCCGGACAACCGCTGCCATACCGGCGCAAGAAGCTGCCACTTCGGAAAAAGGCATTGGGCTGGCGGAAGAAGACGCTACTTTTGACGACGGAAACGCGGAAGCCGTGTACCGTCCGGCACAAGTCCCGGAAGAGAAGCTCGACGAAACCTTCACGAGCATGCAGCCTTCGGAACTGGAGTTCGGAGAGGACGAACCGGAAGAGAATGGTCCGAATCTGCCACGGGCTTCAGGCAACAGCTTCGACGAGATAGACGATGCCGTCAAGACCGCCAAGAATCCGCAGGCGACAACGGCGGAACAGGACCGGGCAGCAAAGGTCTTCACCGACATGGAAGGGACGGAACTGTACGAGAAACTGATGGCAGGCTCGACAGAACTGAGCATCCGCATCAAGGGGCTTATTGAAATCCGGCTGAAGAAACTGGACAAGGAATTTACCGTCCCCGACAATATCGAGGAGTTCGACATCCGGAAGTATGTGTAACGAAAGACGATAGAAAAAATGAAAACGTAAGACAACATCACACCACGCGGCACGGCGGTACAAGGTACGGCCCGTCCGCAACGGACCCTCCCAAGTCCGTGGAAACAAAGGGAGAATCCACTAAACCAAAGTAAAGTAATCAAGTATCAACCGCCCGAAAAAGGACCATCCACCCTTTGGACGGCACAAAACAAGAACAGTTTATGAACAAGAACATCAGACAAAAGTTCATCATCTCTGCGGCACTTCTGGTTGCCGCAACCGCCTCCGCCTTCGCGCAGGGAAACGGCATGGCGGGCATCAACGAAGCCACCTCTATGGTGAGTTCCTATTTCGATCCGGGAGTGAAACTGATTTACGCCGTCGGTGCTGTAATCGGTCTTATCGGAGGCGTAAAAGTGTACGGAAAATTCTCGTCCGGCGACCCCGACACCTCGAAGACCGCCGCAAGCTGGTTCGGAGCGTGCATTTTCCTGATTGTCGCCGCGACTATCCTGCGTTCATTCTTCCTTTAATAAACAATGTATGGCTGAATACCCGATAAACAAGGGTATCGGCCGTCCGGTCGAGTTCAAGGGTCTGAAGGCACAATACCTCTTCATTTTCTGCGGAGGTCTGCTGGCTCTCTTCATCCTGTTCGTCATCCTCTACATGGTCGGCATCGACCAGTGGGTATGTATCGGCTTCGGCGCGGCATCGTCCTCCGTCCTCGTATGGCAGACCTTCGCGCTGAACGCACGGTACGGCGAACACGGGCTTATGAAGCTGGGAGCGGCACGGAACCATCCCCGATACCTTATCAACCGGCGGCGGATCACCCGATTATTCAAACGGCAACGAAAGGAAGAAACGACATGAGAAATACATCCAAAATGACAACACTGGAAAACAGGTTCCCCCTGCTGGCGGTGGAGCAAGGCTGCATCATTTCCAAAGACGCCGACATCACGGTGGCTTTCGAGGTGGAGCTGCCGGAGCTTTACACCGTGACGGGCGCGGAGTACGAGGCGATACACGGCTGCTGGTGCAAGGCTATCAAGGTGCTGCCGGACTTCTGCGTCGTCCACAAGCAGGACTGGTTCATCAAGGAACGCTACAAGCCGGAACTGCAAAAGGAGGACATGAGCTTCCTGAGCCGCTCCAACGAGCGTCACTTCAACGAGCGTCCGTACCTGAAGCACACCTGCTACCTCTACCTGACCAAGACGACGAAGGAGCGCAACCGGATGCAGAGCAACTTCAGCACGCTGTGCCGGGGGCATATCATCCCGAAGGAGCTGGACAAGGAAACCGCCGGGAAGTTTATGGAGGCCGCCGAACAGTTCGAGCGCATCATGAACGACAGCGGCTTTGTCAGGCTGCGCCGGCTCTCCACCGACGAGATTGTCGGCACGGAGAAGTCCGCCGGGCTGATAGAGCGTTACTTCTCGCTTATGCCCGAAGGGAATGCGACCTTGCAGGACATCGACCTCTCGGCAAAGGAAATGCGCATCGGCGACAACCGCCTGTGCCTGCACACCCTCTCCGACGCGGAGGATATGCCCGGAAAGGTGGCTACCGACATCCGCTACGAGAAACTCTCCACGGACAGAAGCGACTGCCGCCTCTCCTTTGCCTCCCCGGTGGGGCTGCTGCTCTCCTGCAACCACATCTACAACCAGTATGTGCTAATAGACAACAGCGAGGAAAACTTGCAGAAGTTCGAGAAGTCCGCAAGGAACATGCAGTCGCTCTCCCGCTATTCGAGGAGCAACAGCATCAACCGCGAGTGGACGGACCGGTACCTGAACGAAGCCCATTCCTACGGGCTGACCTCGGTGCGGGCACACTTCAACGTCATGGCGTGGAGCGACGACGCGGAGGAACTGAAGCATATCAAGAACGACGTGGGCAGCCAGCTGGCAAGCATGGAGTGCGTGCCGCGCCACAACACCATCGACTGCCCGACGCTCTACTGGGCGGCGATGCCCGGCAACGCGGCGGACTTTCCTGCCGAGGAAAGTTTCCATACGTTCATCGAGCAGGCGGTATGCCTCTTTACGGAGGAAACCAACTACCGCAGCTCGCTCTCGCCCTTCGGCATCAAGATGGTGGACAGGCTCACGGGGAAGCCCCTGCACCTCGACATCAGCGACCTGCCGATGAAGCGCGGCATCACCACCAACCGCAACAAGTTCGTGCTGGGACCGAGCGGTTCGGGCAAGTCGTTCTTCATGAACCACCTCGTGAGGCAGTATTGGGAACAGGGCGCGCACGTGGTGCTGGTGGACACGGGAAACTCCTATCAGGGCTTGTGCGAAATGATCCGGCGCAAGACAAACGGGGCGGACGGTGTGTATTTCACCTATACGGAGGAGAAACCGATTTCGTTCAACCCATTCTACACCGACGACTACGTGTACGACGTGGAGAAGAAGGACAGCATCAAGACGCTGCTGCTGACGCTCTGGAAGTCGGAGGACGACAAGGTGACGAAGACCGAGAGCGGCGAGCTGGGCAGCGCGGTGAACGCCTACATCGAACGCATCAGGGCTGACCGGAGCATCGTCCCCTCGTTCAACACCTTCTACGAGTACATGCGCGATGACTACCGCCGCGAGCTGGCACAGCGTGACATCAAGGTGGAGAAGTCCGACTTCAACATCGACAACATGCTTACCACCATGCGGCAGTATTACCGGGGCGGACGCTACGACTTCCTGCTCAACTCCACGGAGAACATCGACCTGCTCGGCAAGCGGTTCATCGTCTTCGAGATTGACAGTATTAAGGAAAATCGCGAGCTTTTCCCGGTGGTGACCATAATCATCATGGAAGCCTTCATTAACAAGATGCGCCGTCTGAAAGGCGTGCGTAAATTGCTGATAGTGGAAGAGGCTTGGAAGGCTCTCTCTTCAGCGAACATGGCTGAGTACCTGCGCTATATGTACAAGACCGTGCGCAAGTATTTCGGCGAGGCGATCGTGGTGACGCAGGAGGTGGACGACATCATTTCCTCGCCCGTGGTCAAGGAGAGCATCATCAACAACTCCGACTGCAAGATACTCCTTGACCAAAGGAAATATATGAACAAGTTTGATGCCATACAGTCCCTTTTAGGTCTGACGGAGAAGGAGAAGTCGCAGATACTCTCCATCAACATGGCAATCAACCCGAACCGCAATTACAAGGAAGTGTGGATCGGACTGGGCGGCACGCAGTCGGCTGTCTATGCCACCGAAGTGAGCGCGGAGGAATATCTGGCGTACACCACCGAAGAAACGGAGAAGGTGGAGGTTTACCGTCTGGCGGAAAAGCTGGGCGGCGACATCGAAGCCGCCATCCGGCAGCTTGCCGAAAGACGGAGAAACAAGGAATAGGCAATAAGTAAAACAGATTCATCAACTAAAAACAGAAAATGCGTATGAGTATATCAAGAACGAAAATGCTGCAAGTCAGCAAGTGTCTGATCGGGCTGGCGGTCATGGTGCTGCAATCCTGCGAAACCGTGGACAACCGCCGCGACCTGCTTTGCGGGAACTGGGAGAGCGTGGAGGGGAAGCCCGACGTGCTTATCTACAAGGAGGGTGAAGCCTACAAGGTAACGGTGTTCAAGCGGAGCGGCATCCGCCGCAGACTGAAGCCGGAAACCTACCTCTTGCAGGAGGAGAACGGCAACCTTTTCATGAACACCGGCTTCCGCATCGACGTGTCCTACAACGAGGCGACGGACGTCCTGACCTTCTCGCCGAACGGGGACTACGTGCGTGTGACCCCGAAACCGGACCATCCGACAAGCGGAGAATAAATAATGAAACCCACTAAAATCCAAAGTAACATGAGAACAAGAATGACACTTATTATCTGCCTGTGCCTGTTTGCAGCCGGCAGGGCAAGCGCACAGTGGGCGGTGATAGACCCGTCCAACATCGCGCAGAGCATCGTGAACACCTCGAAGAACGTGGTGCATACCTCGACCACCGCCCAGAATATGGTGAAGAACTTTCAGGAAACGGTGAAAATCTATGAGCAGGGCAAGAAGTATTACGATGCCCTCAAATCCGTGAACAACCTGGTGAAAGATGCCCGCAAGGTGCAGCAGACCATCCTGATGGTGGGCGACATCACCGACATCTACGTGACCAGCTTCCAGAAGATGCTGCGCGACGACAGCTTCACGGTGGAGGAGCTGGGAGCCATCGCCTTCGGCTACACGAAGCTCTTGGAGGAGAGCAACGACGTGCTGACGGAGTTGAAAAATGTGGTGAACATCACCACGCTCTCCATGACGGACAAGGAGCGCATGGACGTGGTGGAACGCTGTCACTCCAAGATGAAGCGTTACCGCAACCTCGTGAGCTACTACACCAACAAGAACATCGGTGTGAGCTACCTGCGGGCAAAGAAGAGGAACGACCTCGACCGCATCATGGGGCTGTACGGCAGTATGAACGAAAGATACTGGTAGCCTATGGAGTTCGACAACCTTCATCAGATCCTGCGCTCGCTCTACGGGCAGATGATGCCCTTGTGCGGTGACATGGCGGGCGTGGCGAAAGGGATAGCCGGGCTGGGCGCGCTGTTCTACGTGGCATATCGTGTATGGCAATCACTGGCGAGAGCCGAACCGATAGACGTATTCCCCATGCTCCGCCCGTTCGCCATCGGTCTGTGTATCATGTTCTTCCCCACGGTGGTGCTTGGCACGGTGAACAGCGTCCTCTCGCCCGTGGTGCAGGGCACGGCGAAACTGCTGGAAACGCAGACGCTGGACATGAACCGGTACCGTGAGCAGAAGGACAGGCTGGAATACGAGGCGATGGTGCGCAACCCCGAAACCGCCTACCTCGTGTCAAACGAGGAGTACGACAAGCAGCTGGAGGAACTGGGCTGGTCGCCCGCCGACATGGTGACGATGGCGAAAATGTACCTCGACCGGAAGATGTACGAAATAAAGAAAGGCATCCGCGACTTCTTCCGCGAGATACTGGAACTGCTGTTCCAAGCCGCCGCCCTCGTGATAGACACCATCCGCACCTTCTTCCTCGTGGTGCTGGCGATACTCGGTCCGATAGCCTTCGCCATCTCGGTGTGGGACGGCTTCCAAAGCACGCTCACGCAGTGGTTCTGCCGCTACATACAGGTCTATCTGTGGCTTCCCGTGTCGGACATATTCAGCACGATACTCGCCAAGATTCAGGTGTTGATGCTCCAGAGCGACATCGAGCGTATGCAGACTGACCCCAACTTCTCTCTGGATTCCAGCGACGGGGTGTATATCGTGTTCATGATAATCGGCATCATCGGCTACTTCACCATTCCAACGGTGGCGGGCTGGATCATCCAAGCCGGGGGCATGGGCGGCTACGGGCGCAACGTGAACCAGATGGCGGGACGCGCCGGAGGCATGGCGGGCAGCGTGGCGGGCGCCACCGCAGGCAACGCCGTGGGACGCATCGGCAAGCTGCTGAAATAATCAACTGACAATTAAAAACGAATAAACAACAATGGAATTCAAGTCACTCAAAAACATCGAATCATCGTTCAGGCAGATACGCCTGTTCGGTATCGTCTTCCTCTCGCTGTGCGCCGTGATAACGGTATGGAGCGTGTGGAGTTCCTACCGCTTCGCGGAGCGGCAACGTGAGAAGATCTACGTGCTGGACAACGGCAAGTCGCTGATGCTGGCTCTCTCGCAGGACCTGTCGCAGAACCGTCCGGCAGAAGCAAGGGAGCATGTGCGCCGCTTCCACGAGCTTTTCTTCACGCTCTCGCCCGAAAAGAGCGCGATAGAACACAACGTGAAGCGTGCCCTGCTATTAGCGGACAGGAGCGTGTACAACTACTATTCGGACTTCGCCGAGAAGGGGTACTACAACCGCATCATCGCCGGGAACATCAACCAAGTGCTGAAGGTGGACAGCGTGGTGTGCGACTTCAACGGCTATCCTTACCGTGCCGTGACCTACGCCACGCAGAAGATCATCCGGCAGAGCAACGTCACCGAGCGCAGCCTCGTGACCACATGCCGCCTCTTGAACTCGTCCCGTTCGGACGACAACCCCAACGGGTTCACCATCGAGGGTTTCACCATCATCGAGAACAAGGATTTACAAACCATCAAACGCTAACAGGCATGAAAGGAATCGGAAAATCGCTGTGGAGGGTCTATTGGAAACTCCACGACAAAAAGAAAATGCTGGTGGCAAGGCTCAAAGGGTATCTGGACGGCTTGCCGCCGAAGACACGCAGGCGTGTCGTGCTGGCAATGCTCGCCGCATTCGCCGCGCTTGCCCTCTACACCTTCGGCAAAGCCGTCCATGACATCGGCAGGAATGACGGCAGCCGTATGGTGACAGACCATGCCGGACAGGTGGAACTGTCCTTGAAGCCTGAAGTGAGTGACAATTTTACACCTTATTATAATAATATGTATGGAACAGACGAAGAATGAACCTAAAAACGAGAACAAGGCGGCTCCCGACAACGGGAAACCGAAGAAGGTGCGCAAGCCGCTGACCGAAGCCCAACGGCTGAAACGTCAGAAGATGATAGTGCTGCCCGCTATGGTGCTGGTATTCCTCGGTGCAATGTGGCTGATATTCGCACCGTCCTCCGGCAAGGAGCAGGAGCCGGGAACGGGCGGCTACAACATCGAAATGCCCGACGCGGACAAGGCGAACCGCCGGATTATCGGCGACAAGGCGAAAGCCTACGAACAGGGGGCGATGGAAGAACGGCAGGAGAACCGCGACCGTGCCATGCAGCAGTTGGGCGACCTGTTCGACCGCGAAACAGTGGAAGCGGACAATGGCAGTGACTTCGACCTTGCCAATCCCGGTGGAACGGAAGAGGCGGTGAAGCCCGCACCGAAAACCATCCAATCCTCCGCAGCCGCCTACCGCGACCTCAATGCCACGCTCGGTAACTTCTACGAGCAGCCGGAGAACGACAACGCGGAGATGGACGAACTGCTGGAGCGTATCGCATCGCTGGAATCGGAACTGGAAAGCGAGAAAGGCAAGGCGTCCGCTATGGATGAGCAGGTGGCACTTATGGAAAAGTCCTATGAGCTGGCGGCGAAATACATGGGCGGTCAGAACGGCGGCAAGCCGGAACCGGTGCAGGCGGCTGAGCCTTACCCCGTGCAGAAAGCCGGAAAGAACACGGCGAAACCCGTCAGGCAGGTAGTGCATCAGGTGGTGTCCTCGCTTGGACAACCGATGAGTAACGCCGAGTTTGTCGCCTCCTTCTCGCAGGAGCGTAACCGCAATTTCAACACGGCGGTGGGCGTCACGACCGTATCGGACAGGAACACCATATCGGCGTGCGTCTATGGGGCGCAAAGCGTGACCGACGGGCAGGCGGTAAGATTACGGCTGCTGGAGCCGATGGCGGTGGCTGACAAAATCATCCCCCGTAATGCGGTGGTGGTCGGCACGGCAAAGATTCAGGGCGAACGGCTTGATATTGAAATTACTTCGCTGGAGTACACAGGTACGATCATCCCGGTGGAACTGGCGGTGTATGACACGGACGGGCAGCCCGGCATCTTCATCCCCAACTCGATGGAAATGAACGCTGTCAGGGAGGTTGCCGCAAACATGGGCGGCTCGCTGGGGAGCAGCATCAATATCTCCACCAATGCAGGGGCGCAGCTCGCCTCCGACTTGGGCAAGGGGCTGATACAAGGCACGAGCCAGTATATCGCCAAGAAGATGCGCACGGTGAAAGTGCATCTGAAAGCCGGGTACAGGGTCATGCTCTATCAGGAGATAGACTGAAAACAGAATACAGAAAAAGTAACAACAACCAATGTTTAATTTACCACTAAAATCCAAAGTAATATGAGAAAAGTAATCATCATGTTTGCCCTCGCTATGGGCATCGCTACTGCCAACGCGCAGGAGAACGTGACCGTTGGAACGGACAACGGCAGTGTAGAACAGCCGACGACAGAACAGCCGACCTTGACAAAGGAGGTCTATCCGCAGAAGGAGGCGGACGGCGACCTGTACCACGGGCTGACAAGAAAGCTGGGATTTGACCGCATGGTCCCCCCGCACGGTTTGGAAGTGACCTACGACAAGACCGTCCACGTCATTTTCCCCTCGGAAGTGCGCTATGTCGATTTAGGCTCGCCCGACCTGATTGCGGGCAAAGCCGACGGAGCCGAGAACGTCATCCGCGTGAAGGCTACCGTGAGGGACTTTCCGAACGAAACCAACATGTCCGTAATCACGGAAGACGGAAATTTTTACACCTTCAACGTGAAGTACGCCGCCGAACCGCTGCTGCTCAACGTGGAGATGTGCGATTTCATCCATGACGGCTCGGCGGTGAACCGCCCGAACAACGCGCAGGAAATCTATCTGAAGGAGCTGGGCAGCGAAAGCCCGATGCTGGTGCGCCTTATCATGAAGTCCATCCACAGGCAGAACAAGCGCGAGGTGAAGCACATCGGCTGCAAGCGTTTCGGCATCCAGTACCTGCTGAAAGGCATCTACACGCATAACGGGCTTCTGTATTTCCACACGGAAATCAAGAACCAGAGCAACATTCCTTTCGACGTGGACTACATAACGTGGAAAATCGTGGACAAGAAGGTAGCGAAGCGTACCGCCGTGCAGGAGCAGATCGTCCTGCCGCTCCGCGCGCAGAACTACGCCACGCTCGTGCCGGGCAGGAAGAGCGAGCGCACGGTCTTCACGATGGCAAAGTTCACCATCCCCGACGGCAAGTGCCTCGTGGTGGAGCTGAACGAGAAGAACGGCGGTCGCCACCAGTCCTTCGTGATTGAGAACGAGGACTTGGTACGAGCCAATACCATCAACGAACTTCAAGTGCGCTGACTATGAAGAAGTACCTTTTTATGATTATCGCGTCGCTTGCCCTGTTCACAGGGCGGGCGAACGCCCAGCGGTGCCTGCCGAAGATGCAAGGCATCGAGGTCAGGGCAAACATGGCGGACGGCTTCAATCCCGGCGGCAACGACGGCGGGTACAGCTTCGGGGCGGCTCTCTCCACCTACACGAAGAAAGGTAACAGATGGGTGTTCGGCGGCGAGTACCTGCTGAAGAACAACCCCTACAAGGACGCAAAGATACCCGTGGCACAGTTCACGGCAGAGGGCGGCTACTACTTCAAGATACTGTCCGACGCGCGTAAAACCGTGTTCGTCTATGCGGGTGCTTCGGCTCTTGCCGGGTATGAATCGGTGAACTGGGGCGAGAAGGTGCTGCCTGACGGCTCCACGCTCCATGACCGTGACGCCTTCATCTACGGCGGTGCGCTGACGCTGGACGTGGAGTTTTACGTGGCTGACCGTATCGCCCTGCTCGCCAACCTCCGGGAGCGTTGTCTGTGGGGTGGCGACACGAGAAAGTTCCATTGCCAATTCGGGGCGGGCATCAAGATAATCATCAACTGACGCACCGCATGGAGCATACGGACATCGACATGATAAGGCGGATTCCGTTGGCAGACTTTCTCGCGCGGTTGGGGCACGAGCCTGTACGGAGAAGCGGAAACGAGCTTTGGTATCGTGCGCCGTACCGCAATGAGCGCACACCCTCTTTCCGTGTGAACGTGGCGAAACAGCTCTGGTACGACTTCGGTTTGGGCAAGGGTGGCGACATCTTTACGCTTGCCGGGGAGTTTGCGCAAAGCGTGGATTTTATGGAACAGGCGAGGTTTATAGCGAAAGCCGCAAATATGGTGGTTGATAGGTCGGCTTTTCCGACCTATCAACCGAAGCCTGCCGAACCTGCCTTTGAAGGAGTGGAAGCCGTCCCGTTGCTCCGCTCACCGCTGACGGACTATCTGGCGGAACGGGGCATACCTTATGCCGTTGCATTCCACCATTGTTTCCGCCTGAACTATGGCGTGCGTGGAAAGCGGTATTTCGCAATAGGCTTTCCAAACATGGCTGGCGGCTATGAGGTACGCAGCCGCCATTTCAAGGGTTGCATACCACCGAAAGATGTGTCACTGGTAAAGCTGGAAAATACCGCTGCCGACGTGTGCAGCGTGTTCGAGGGATTTATGGATTTCCTTTCTGCTGCCACACTCGGCATAGTCGGCAATGGCGACAGTCTTGTGCTGAACTCCGTTTCCAACGTGGAAAAGGCGATGAAGCATCTGGACGCTTACGGACGCATCAACTGTTTCCTTGACCGTGACGAAGCCGGACGGAGGACGCTTGACGTTCTTGGCAAACGCTATGGCAGACGTGCCTGTGACCGTTCAGCCCTCTATGACGGTTGCAAGGACTTGAACGAGTATCTGCAACTGACAACGAAAAAAGAAATGAACAATAACTTAAAAATCAAATTGAAATGAACATACTGAACAACAAGAACCGAAGAAAATCCATCTTCAAGGCGTTGGCACTCTGCCTGTTCGCCGCCGTGTCGCTCACGCTCGTGTCGTGTGACGACGACATGGACATCCAGCAATCCTATCCCTTCACGGTGGAAACCATGCCCGTGCCGAACAAGGTGACGAAGGGGCAGACGGTGGAAATCCGCTGTGAGCTGAAAAAGACGGGCGACTTCGCCAACACCCTCTATACCATCCGGTATTTCCAGTTCGAGGGGGAAGGTACATTGAAAATGGACAACGGCATTACGTTCCTGCCCAACGACCGCTACCTGCTCGAAAACGAGAAGTTCCGGCTGTACTACACGGCAGAGGGCGACGAGGCGCACAACTTCATCGTGGTGGTGGTGGACAATTTCAAAAATTCCTATGAATTGGAATTTGACTTCAATAATCGGAACGGTAAGGACGACATTCAGACCGTCATCCCTATGGGCAATTTCAAACCTCTGCCAAGATGATGCGTGTATTCATGGCTATCCTCTGTTCGCTGCTGGCGGTCTGTTCCGTGTCCGCACAGATCAGCCGCCAAGAGGGAACGGACAGACAGGCGGCAATCTACCGCCTGCCACTCATGGAGCGGGCTTTTCTATGCACCCGCTATTTTGAAGGCTGGCATGACCAAAGCTGCTATCCCTACTTGGGCTGGGGGCATCGTTTACAAAAAGGCGAAAGGTATTCTGCACGCACCATGACGAAACGGCAGGCGGACGCGCTCCTGCGCAAAGACCTGCGGAAGTTCATCGCCATGTTCCGTAGGTTCGGGGCGGATTCGATTTTGCTTGGCACGCTGGCTTTCAATGTCGGTCCGTCGAAACTTTTGGGCGGCAACGGATACTCCAAAAGCACGCTGATCCGAAAATTGGAAGCGGGCGACAGGAACATTTATCGGGAGTATATTGCTTTCTGCAATTACAAGGGTAAACGGCACGCCATGCTGCTCAAACGGAGGAAGGCGGAATTTGCGCTGCTGTATGTTCCATGATATGGCAAGTGCCTGACAAAAGAAAATCCGATGAAGCTGCCTGCTTCATCGGATTTTCCGCTTTCATTTCATACATTCGGTATTGTTCCCATGTCGATTACCTCACCGTCCCTGCAATGTTCGATGATGCCGGGTGAAAATCCCATGCTTCCGATTGCGATATGACGGATATACTCCGCATACTCCCGACCTTGAAAATTCTTTCCCGTCAGGTTTTTGAAAATCATCTTCATGCCTGTTCCGTCATCGCTGTGCAAGATGATTTTTCCGTTCTGTCTGATTGCTTCCATGATTAAAACTTGTTTTTGTAAATATTATCGAAGATTAGACAAGGTTTCTTTGCTACTTTCTTTGTCCGCCATCATGCTCACCGAAAGAAAGTAGGGCGGCTTTTGCCGCCCACCCCTCAAAATCGGGTGTAAAGCCCCGTTACCATCGTGAACATTTCTTCCAGCATATCGCAATATATCCCCTTGTGCGTTTCGATGTCCTTCGTCTTGCACTCGAATGTCTTTTTGCTGAACGTCCTGCGGTAGAAACGCATATTGTAGAGGTCTGCCCCTCCGTCATAGATGATGTCAAGGCGGTTGGCACTTGTCTTGTTCCTCGCAAGGCTCATGCGCAAGCCGTTGCCCATGTCTATGAAGTCCTTGCTTCCAGTCATGGCGGCAAAGCGTCTGCCGCCTATCTGCTCCAAAATTGTCTTCGCTATCATATACGCTGTCTTTTAGGGTTTATATGTTGGCGGTGCGGACACCGCCAACTTGTTCAACATTCTGTTATCTCGGCAATGGGTGTGTTTCGTTTCAACCATTCCATCAGGCACTCCATATTGTACTCGCTTGTGATGACTGCCGTATGGCTGTCAATGGCGGTAAACCTGCTACTTTCATAGTCATCTATCCACTTTTTTAGGGTATCAACTCCCCACGCTTCGGCATCGTCAAAGATGCCGTCCAATACTTTGATAGGCTCGCTGAACTTCACTATCAGCGTTTGGTAGGCTGCGTTCATCGTCTGTCCTCCTTTCCTCCCTTTGCCGTGAGCCACTTGTCCCGTGCGGCTCGGCACTCGTCCAACGTGGGTTTGACACAAGAGAACAACTCTCCGTTTGTGGGATGGCGGTAGTCGTACTGCACAAGTGTCCGCTTGCGTCTGCCGATACCTAATTGGAAACGCTCGTATTTCTCCGTACCTGCTTCGGTGCAGGTGCTTATTCCGTTGATGGTCATTCGTGTTGCCATAATCGTTGATTTTAGAGTGGTTAAAAATGTACTGACAAAACTCTGTTGCGCATCACCATTTCGGGGTCACTCGTATAGCGTTGGTGCAGGTAGAAATGGTGGGAGCCGAAGCCGTAAAGGAAAAACCTGTCAAGTTCGTGCTTCTCGGCAAAGTCCTTGACGCTTGCCCTTAACTGCTCCTCACTCGTTGCCAGAGTGAGGAGGTTTACAAATTCAAGGAACATTGTGGGGATTTTATCGTCCCACAGACAAATCATGCTTTCAATTCTTACTTCCATACTATTGGGTATTATAGGTTTATACTATGCCGCTTCCATTCGTTGGCGGATAAGGTTCACGTTGCTGTTCACAAGGTTTACAATGCGGTCGTGGTATTCGGTGTTCTCGTTGCATAAGCCACGGCACTGCACCACCTCCAAAGTTTTCAGTGATACCTCTATCGTTTCTATGCGTCTGCCGTCAATGGTCGCTGAAAGGATAAGAGAATTTTCCCGATTGTGGTAGCCACCCACGCAATGGTGCATCATACGTCCTTCCTCTATCATTTCCTCCACGCTCTCTATGACCTTGATACGGATAAGGTTGTCGGAGAACACAAGTCCGAAGAAGATACCTTTGGCTTTTAGATAGTTCTTCTCGTCCTCAATCGCCTTTTGCCGTTGCTGTTCCGTCCGCTCACGTTCCCTTTGTCGGTTACGCTTCGCCACCAACTTGTCGTGTTCGGCTTTGAGGTCGGCAGGGCAAACGTACTTCGGGCTGTTCGTGTCCTTGCCGAAATGACGCAGGAGGTCTATCGTGTCACGCCACATAGAGCCGTTGGCAATGGTGTAGCCATTTCGGATACATATCTTCAAGGATGCCCAATACTCTACGATATTGAAAGAGTGGTATATATAGTAACGCAACATGGGATATTGCCCTGCCTTCAACAGCGTTTCGGCTCGGCAGTCGGAAAGTATGGCTTTGAAAAGGTCGTAAGGCAGGATGTTGTGATAATCACCCTTGAAGCCGTTGCGTTTCACTTCGGGTATGAAACGCTGTCGGGGGTAGGTGCATACCGGATTTATGTCGTATGCCCGAAATTCTCCATTCTTGCGTACCTCCATGTCGCTGTATTCATTCCATAGGTCGTAATAGAACAAGGACATGCCACGCAATCGGGCAACGGTCGTTGTCTTGCCGTCGGGGGCAATCCACCTCTGCACCACTTCAAAGATGGAATATTCGGCTGTCTGCCCTGCCTTGTATCGTGACTTGACGGAAAAGAAGCGTATCACTTGGTATCGCTTGCAGGTGGTGACGATGGAGAAATACTCCATATCGCTGAAAACACTCTTTCGGGTGCGTAATGTTTCCAACTCCATGCCGCAACGGGGGCAGGTGCATCCGCAAATGGTATCTGCAAGGTCGTGGTCGCTTTTCCACGAATGTCCGCACTCGGTGCAGATGTTCGTGCCGTCTGCCCTTTTGATGGCGTAATGCTTGAAGCAATGGCGGAAAGCGTATGCCCTTTGTTCTTCGGTCAATCCCGGTAGTCGCTTGCTCAAACGTGCGACTTCCTGCTGTATGCGTGTTCTCGGTTTCATAATCAGAAGTCAAATAGTGATGGTTCAACTTTGGTTTCTTTCTTCGCTGTTGGCTTGTTGCGGTTCTGCAACTTGCGGAGTTCCTCGTCTTGGTATTGTCGGATAGCGTTCTGCCGTGCTTCCGCCTTTTCCTCCGCTGTGAGTTCCACCACATGGTTCACGGCTACCTTGCATTGGATAGGTTCGCCCACCTCTACCTCGTTCTCGTCATAGTAGTGGACGGCTTGTCCGTATATCTCTCCGTCCGTGAAGCCGTTGCAACCGCTTTTCTGCACATAGTTCAGAATGTAGGTCACGCAATCGTCTATGTTCTTGGCTGGGTTGCGGTAGTTCTTCGCAAAGAGCGCATCTTCGGCTGCACGCTGCTCCAAGTACATCTGTATCGTTCTTTTGAAATGTTCTGTTCCTTTCATATCGCTGTCGTTTTATCAGTTATACATTTTTCCGTTTCCCAAAAACTCGTAGTCGTTGGCTGCGCAACTCTCCTCGAAACTCTCCTCGCTGCACTGAAATTCCATATCGTCACGGCACGACTTGAAGAAGCTGTTAAGGCACTTGTCCATAAGGTCGTACAGAGTGGTTCGGGTATCGGGGGCTTTCAGAAAGTCGTAGATGGGTCGCAGGATGTCCTCGTCTGCGCAATAGCCTGTCAGTACGCAACAATTATCCGTGAATACACGGCTTTTGCGCCTTTTCTTGTAATTGCCTTTTAGGTAGTAGGTTCTCGGCTTGAATAGGGTATGCCAATAGTTATTGACGATGTATTTCAGAAGCCGTATGCCGCAGAGTTCCTCTTCCTCTCCGCTGTAACGTGAGGTGAAGCGGTAGGAATAACGGCACGTGTCGTAACTCCAATCGTTAACTTTGACCTTGAACACACTCTCAAATGCTTCCAGCGTGTTGCGGTTGTCACTCTCCCAACCGTATTCAAAGGTGCGCAGCCATTCATTGTATGCGGTATCTCTCGCTGCTGCGGAGAGTTCGGCTAATTGGAAAAGGTCGTATGTCCTTGTTATCGTTCTCATATCGCTGTCGTTTTAGATGGTCTGTTTCAGTATCTCTCTCCAATAGGTCGGCTGCACTTCGCTCAAAAGGAAGTCTGTAAAGTCCCTCCGTGCGTCCTTGTTCAGTTCTCGGTAGAGTTCACGGAACACGGATATGTTGCCGTTGATGTACGTTTCCACCATGTACTCGAAGATGTTGTCCACCTCGTAGTATCTGCACTGCTGCGCTGCTGTCTTGCTGTTTCTCTTTGCCATATCGGTAAGGATTAAAGGGTGAATAACCAAAGGATGAAGCCGAAGAAGACGATTGTGGAAAGGATAGCCATGATTACGCCTATCGTTACTCGGAACACTCCGTTTACAATTTCTCTGATGATACCCCAAAGGATGCCGAACACCCCGAAGGCGGTGCGCACCATTAAGCCGCATATCGCAAGCCCTATGTACTGTGCCATTTGTCTGAAATCTGCCGTTGCCGTCATATCTTCGCTGTTTTGATTTTTTTGTTTTAATGCGGATTCAAGAGCTGAGGGAGTTGAGTTTCAAACTATCTTATCTGCCTCTCGTTTATCCGACATTTTTTTTATGCGTCTTTCTGTCGCATCGGTCGTTTTCGTTTCGGGTGCTTAAAAAGGCAGGGATTAGGGGATGCAAGGTTTTTCGCGGAAATACTACCCGCAGGGCTGGAGATTTCCGCAGAAAACAGGAGGCTTGACCTTGCATTCCCGTCCAATCCCGGAATTACCTTTGCGCCCAGAACGGAAATGACTGCCTGATGCGGCTCACTGAAAGACGCGAAAATGGAGGTAAACGGAAGTGGAGGCAGATTGGACAGGAAAACTTCAAAAGAGAAATCCGTAAAAAAGGGATAATGCCAAAAAGAAAAGGGACACTGCCGGAAGCGTGAAACCGGGCAAACCACCGGCAAGGAAGTATGATTTTATATGTCTGGCCGAGCGTGTCCGGTCTGACGGATAAAATCATTCTTCCCGGTTTGCCTGCCGTGTATGACGGCTTGTTCCATTTACGGATCGGGCGGTCATGCGCGGCTTTCCGCTTACGGCTCAAAGGAACAGCAAAAAAGAAAAATCGTCAGAAACCCGTAAAAGCACCTCTCTGGCATAAGCGCAAAAGAAATGGGCCTTGCATCATCAGTCTAAACTTCTGTTTAGGCGTGAGGCAAAGCCCTTTTCTCCGCTTATGCGGTAGTCGGCATACGTTCGTCCAAAATCTCTTTGGGCGATGGTGTGCCGACGGACAAAACCGCTTTTACGGAAAAACTTATATGTGAGGATAAAAAATCAGGAGATTTATTTCTAAATCTCCCGTTTAATTTCTATTTTTGCATACGAAGAGTTCTTTGAAGGTTACGCAACGCGCAGAAGGATGATGCAGTAGATAACTAACTAATTCGTAACCTATTACTATCATGAGCAATTAACCTACGCTCATTTCCAATAAATTACACTCTTTTCGTAACTTCAGATAGCAAATATAGCACTTTTTCCAATATCTGCCAATCTCCCTACTAAAAACAAAAAGATCCTCTCTTTTCTCTGAAGAAATGAATAATAGACCACTAAAGAGGCTATTTGGAACCTACAGCCCGAATTTATCTTAAATATGTAGCATCAATTCATAAAAATACACCTTGATAATCTGATAATATCTCACGTACTTTGCAAACATTCTGATATAACTATTCACAAAAAGACAGACTTATGAAAAAAAGAATTCTAATAACGCTATTCGCAGCGTTACTATTCAGCTTTTCCATATCTGCACAGATATTGAAGGGGCACGTATATGATGCAACGACCAATGAACCGCTTGCAGGGGCATCGGTCACCTACAAGCTGAAAGACACGCAAGGCGTAGTGACCGACATAAACGGTGCATACGAAGTACACCTGCCGGCGGGAGGTGTAGATTTGGTATTCAGCTACGTGGGATATGAGGATGTGCCAATGCCCATCGTCATCAGCAAAGGAGACATTATGCAGAAAGACGTGTACATGAAGGAAAGCACCAACCTGCTGGAAGATGTCGTGGTCTCGGCCGGACGGTTTGAACAGAAGCTGAGCGATGTGACGGTCTCCATGGATTTGATAAAGGCCAGTGACATTGCCCGCCAGGCTCCCACAGACATCACCTCGACACTGCAGACCATTCCGGGGGTGGATATCATCGACAAGCAACCCAGCATTCGAGGCGGTGGCGGCTGGACTTACAGCGTAGGTGCCCGCAGCCTGGTACTGGTAGACGGGATGAGCGTGCTCAGCCCCCAAAACGGAGTCATCAACTGGAACAGCGTACCTCTGGAAAATGTGCAGCAGGTAGAGGTCATCAAAGGAGCCTCCAGCGTGCTCTATGGTTCGTCGGCCCTGAACGGCATCATCAACATACGCACCGCACGGCCGGGACTGACCCCTCAGACCCGTTTCAGTGCCTATGTAGGAATCTATGACGACCCCGACAACAGCGATTACCAATGGAGTGACAAATCTTTCTGGAAAGAGGACAAATATCCGGTAAAGCCCTTGTTGCGCAACAGCCTTTTCAGCGGTGTACGCAATCCGCTCTACGAAGGTTTCGACCTCACCCACTCCCGCCGCATCGGTAACTTTGACGTCAGCGGCGGACTGAATCTCTTTACCGACGAGGGCTACCGCCAACAAGGTTACAACAAACGTTTCCACATCAACGGAAACCTCACCTACTATCAGCCGGATATGGGTATGAAACTGATGAACTACGGTTTCAACGTGGATTTCCTTTCCAACAAGTACGGGGATTTCTTCATCTGGCGCTCGCCCGGCGAGGCCTACCGCCCCTCTCCCTTTACTAATATGGGACGTGAGTCCAACAACTTCCGCATTGACCCTTTCTTCAACTTCACCAATCCTGAAAGAGGTACTTCACACAAAGTAAAGGGCCGTTTCTACTACAGTGCGGACAATGTGGTACGCCCTACACAATCCGCCTCCATTACGGATATTCTGGGCAACATGGGCACCAACGCACAAGTCATCCAGAACATTGCCAATGGAGACTACACAGCCCTCCAGCCACTGATGACCGGAGTTATCAAATGGCTGGGAAGCGACAAGCTGAGTGATTTGATGGACGGTGTCTTCGGCTCTCTGGACAACATATTCCCCAATGCCACCACTGCCGACTATTGCGACCTCATCTCCTGGGTAATGAGCAACGGCCTGCCGTCTGACATGGGAGGACTGCTTGAAGGGAAACTACCCAGCGACCTGGTTCCCTGGCTATCCGGTGTACTCAATCCGAAGCGCAATCAATCACCAACACGGACGGACAAGAATTACGACTATTATCTGGACTATCAGTTCAACAAGAAATGGGACGGCGGCGCACAAATCACCACGGGTCTGACTTACGAACATATCCGCACCTTCTCCGGCGAAACGGAAGAAGTACATCAAAGTGACAATGTTGCCGCCTATATGCAATACGACCAGCGCTTCTGGGACCGCCTCAGCGTATCGGCCGGTGTACGTGCCGAATACTACCGGATAGACAAGCACTACCGGGAAGCCGACACAAAGGTTTTCGGGAGCAAGATTCCTTTCCGCCCCGTGTTCCGTGCCGGGCTGAACTACCAGCTAGCCGATTACAGCTTCCTGCGTGCCAGCTTCGGCCAGGGTTACCGTAATCCCTCCATCACCGAGAAATACCTTCGCAAAGACATCGGAGGTGTAGGTGTATATCCCAACTACAACGTACAGCCGGAAAAAGGATTCAATGCCGAGCTGGGATTCAAGCAAGGGTACAAGGCAGGCAATTTACAAGGATTTGCAGATGTCGCCGCTTTCTATACCCAATACAAGGATATGGTGGAATTCAAGTTCGGCCTATTCAACAATGCGGACCTGAGCATGATAAACAGCGTTACAGACGCCATACAAATGCTGAAGAACGGCAAGGGTTTCGGCATCGGGGCACAGTTCCACAACGTGTCCAAAGCACAGATTTATGGAATGGAAATCAGCACCAACGGCATGTACACCTTCAACAAAAACGCCAAGCTGCTCTATAACCTGGGATATGTATATACCGAACCGAGGGATGCCGACTACAAGAAACGCAATGCCCTGGAGAACACCTATACCGACCCGCTTCAGATGAAGGAGAAAAGCAATGACGGCAAGTACTTGAAATATCGTCCGAAACACAGTTTCAAGGCCACGCTGGACTTTCAGTGGAAACGCATCAACATAGGTGCCAACGTAAACTGGAAAAGCAAGATACTTGCCGTGGACTATATTATGCTGGACGAACGCAGCAAAAGTGAACCTGACCTGCTGGACTACGTGCGCGGCATCCTCTTCGGCTCGTCCAACGGGGAAACCCTGGCATCCTATTGGAAAAAGCATAATACGGACTATGCCACAGTGGACATGCGCTTCGGGGTGAAAGCCACCAAGGAAGTAGCTTTCCAGTTCATGATAAACAACCTGCTGAACAAGGAGTACAGCTATCGTCCCATGGCAGTGGGCGCGCCACGTACTTTCGTCGTAAAGATGGACGTTACATTTTAAAAAAAGAACATTTCATTTGAAAAACAGAATGCCTTCCGTTACTTTTTCCAAGAAAAGAATTACCTTTGTGCGAACTCTAAACGACAAAGCGTATGGAATTTCCTCAAGTCGACCTGCCAGTAGACATGATTGCATGGACTGAAGTAACGGAAGACATTCTAAACATATACAAACAGTCGTGCCGTCTGAAAGCATGCATCTTTGCACTTTGCATAGAAGGTTCCATCACCGTATCCATCAACCTGATGGATACGGAGATTAAGCAGGGGGACTTCGTTACCCTGCTTCCCGGAACCATCATACAGTTTTACGAACAAAAGGAAAAAGTATGTCTGGGATTCGTGGGGTTTTCCTCCCATTGTCTCAATGGGGTCAACCTCATCCAGTCTACATTGAGTTCTTTCTCCAATATACTGGAGTATCCGGTACTGGCTGTCAACCCTACCGTCGCCTCCTACTTCAAGGACTATTTTTCCTTATGGGCACGCATCACGACCGGTCCCTATCCTCCTGACACAAAAATGGCACAGAACACTCTGAGCATGCTCCTCAGTGGAGTGGACAAGATGTATTGCCACCGTCCGCAGATACAAAAAGGGAACAAGAGCCGGAAAGAGGAAATATGCCGCGAACTGGTGCAGCTTGTCATCGAAAACTATACCCGCGAACGCCGCGCACAATTCTATGCCGACAAACTGGGCATCTCCCTGCAACACCTCAGCACCACCGTGAGGCAGGTGACCGGCAGAAATGTATTGGACATCATCGCCCACGTCGTCATCGTAGACGTGAAAGCCAAACTGAAATCAACCAATATGACCATTCAGGAAATTGCCTATTCCCTGAACTTCCCCAGTGCTTCTTTCTTTGGAAAATACTTCAAGAGGCACATGGGCATGAGTCCGCTGGAGTATAGGAACAGCTGAGGTTTGTTCCATTACTTCTTATCGTCTTGCTTGGTTTCCTTGACAAACTCCGCTTCATAATGAAACTTTCGGAAACCTTCTTTCAACTTTTCGACATTGGTCTTATCGGCATCATACGTGATGGTTACCGTCTTTGTCTTCAAGTCCGTATCGAATTTCTTCAATCCCTTCTCAAAACGAATGTTATTGTTTATCTTCCTTACACAGTTCTCACACTTCATCTGCGCCACCTTGAACACGGCTGTGCGGATGTCTTTCGCCATTGCGGCAGTCGTACAGAACAGTACGGCCGCCAAAGCAACTAAAAATCTTCTTGTCTTCATTGTTTCTTTATTGATTTAGTAGATAATATCATATTCTCGGTAAATTGAAGCGTACTCCTACATAGGCTTTCGCTCCATGCATGGGTCCCCAAACCATGGTTGCGTCAAAGTTGTTCCCCCAAGGATCGGAGGCATCAATGATGGGATTCTTCTGTTTGAAGTTTGTCAGGTTCTCGCCTCCCACGTATATAGACCAGCGACGGAAATAGCGCGTCACCTGGGCACTCAACTGCTCGAAGCCACCATAGCGTCCTTCCCACGACCGGCTGCCATTTTCCAGCTCATACGAAGCCGGCATGCGCCCGCCACCGTTCAACTGCAAAGTTACATCAAACTGCCACAATCCCAAAGGCGTCTGATAGGAAGCAGTCAGCAAACCTTTATACTTGCCGGTAAGGGGTTTCTCCATCAGCTCTCCGTTGTAATTCGTCTTGGCATCCGTCCAACGGTAAGCCGCGGTAAAGGTGAAACCCGGGAAGAACGGATAGCTTGCCTCCACCTGCACTACCTGCGAATAGGAACGGCCGTGAAGATTGTAGAACAGAACGGCATGCGGGTCTGTATCCATATCCACCACCACCTGCTTGCGGAAACCCGTGTAATAGTATTCCGCATTCAGATTCAAGGTTTTGCCGAACAAGGGAATATAGGCGGAAGTGCTTGCACCATAGTTCCAAGCCTCATCCTGGTCAAGATGTTTGGCGATGTCTATCCGGCGACTGCTTGCCAGCAGGTAGTTATTCTCGGCCAGCACATGGTTCGTGCGGTATCCCTTTCCTGCCGAAAAGCGGAAATGTACATACTCGTTGGGATTGTACTTCACATGGAAGCGCGGAGTGACGAAATAGCCGTACTCGCTGCTATGGTCGCTGCGGATGCCGCCCATCAGCACCAGTTTATCGTCCCAGTTGTAGGTGTACTGCACGTAGGCGCCGGGGACGGCTTCCTTGGTGAATTTCTTCGTCAGAGGCTGTTCCGCGTCATTGTCCAGGCGGTAGTGCTGGTCGTAAGAGTCATAATTGAAGCTCAGTCCGGCAGAAAGGCTTTGACGTTTGCTCAGTTCTGTCTCGAACAACAAGGAGGCATAAGCATTGTGCTGGTCTACATCGTAGATTTTCCGTCCGTACAAGGCATCCTGCTTATGCAGGGAGCCGGAGAGAATCAGTGCCAGGTTGGTGTTCTTCTCCTTATTGAATATATAGGCGTTCTTGGTGAAGGCTTCGTAGCGGTCGGTACCTATACTTATCTTATAAGGGTCTGTCAGAGGCATTTTGCCATGACCTACTTGCCCGCTGTTGCGGTCTTCCGTAAGCACTTTGACGCCTGCCTGGAACACATAGCGGTCGCCCATGTACGCCCAGCGGTTCCAGAGGTTGTACTGCTCCACGCGGGGGATGTCGGCAAAGCCGTCGTCGTTGCTGTCGTGGGCTTTGGTTTCATTCTCGTAGTGGGCAAGCAACGAGGTACTCCAACGCCTGGAGAGTTTCATCGTGGCGTCGGCATTGGCCTCATACCGGTTGGTGCTGCTCGCAAAAAGATTGGCCGAAAACCAGTCCGCCTCGGGCAACTGGGGTTTCTTGAATTCCACATTGATTTGTCCCGTAATGGCCTCATAGCCGTTCTTTACGGACGAGCTGCCCTTGCTCACTTGAATGCTCTGCATCCATGGTCCGGGCACATAACCCAGTCCATAAGGAGCTGCAGCTCCCCGGTAGTTCGGAACGTTCTCCGTCATCATCTGCACATACGTGCCGGACAAGCCCAGAAGCTTGATTTGCTTGGCACCGGTAGCAGCGTCGGAGTAAGTGACATCCACCGAGGGATTGGTCACAAAACTCTCTCCCAGGTTACAGCAGGCGGCACGGCTCAGCTCGGCGCTGCTTATCATGTCTTCGTTCATCACACTGTTGCGCAGCTTCATAGTGCCCAACTTACGGCTGACCACATTCACCTCACTCAGTTCCACCCCTTCGCGCAAGATGATGTCGAGCGTTTCATTGCGGCTACCGACGTGTATCGTATCGTTCTCAAAACCGATAAAGCTGACTACAAGCATATGCTTATTATTGGGTTTGGACAAGGAGAAGGTACCGTCCGCCGAAGTGGTGGTTCCTTGCGTAGTCCCCTGCCAGAACAGGTTGGCACCTGCAATCGGGTCGCCCAAATTATCCTTTACTGTCCCCTTTACCTGCGCCTGCAAGGCTGAAAAAGAGAACAGCATGATTCCTATCAAACTATATTTCATTTCTGTATTTATGTTTTATACTTAAAGAAGCGATTAAAAGACAAAAGTTCCCTCCGGACTATTCATGTCATTGCCCCATGTAATACAACACTTGTAGACTCGTGTGCATGCTTTACGAGAACCACCTTGTTGCAGACGGCTGTGCAGCCGGTATCCTTGCACAAAGATAGAAAGTTTTAACCGTTTGCCGGAATTAATTTTTCCTTTTTTATGCATGCAGTTCGTTAATAAGTTCTATATTTGTCGATAAAGTTTTTTGATTGATATGTTGATTTATAAACGAAACTCAATATGAAAAAGCAAACTGTCAGCCTACTTGTCCTTCTGCTTGCGGCAAGCGGCTTTTTCTTTTCCTGCGGTAACACCGTGAACAAAAACGCATACGCGTTGGAGTTCGACAGCATACAAGTAAACGAAACCGTACATCTCTTCGGAGACACAGCCAAGCCGGCCTGCAATCTCATCCTCAACTTTGCCTATGCCAGACAGTCATCCGACGTGAGGCTGAAAGACAGTCTGAACGCCTTCTTCCTCTCTGCCTGCTTCGGCGACAAATACATGGCGATGGCATCCGAAGAGGCTGTCAAGAAATATACGGAGAAATATGTCAGCGACTACCGCAATGACCTGGAACCGATGTACAAAAAGGACGAGCAGGATAAGGAGGACGAAGAAAGCATAGGGGCCTGGTATTCCTACTATAAAGGAATCGAAAGCCATGTGCAGCTGTGCAACACCTTGATACTGACTTACCGTATAGATTACAATGAATATACCGGCGGTGCGCACGGCATTTATATGTCCACCTTTCTCAACCTCGACCTAAAGACCCTAAGCCCCATCCGTCTGGACGACCTCTTTGAGGGAGATTATAAGGAGACGCTGACCGACTTGCTTTGGAAGCAGCTGATGGCCGACAACAACGTCGGCACACGCCAAGCACTGGAGGACATGGGCTACGCCACTACCGGCAATCTGGAGCCTATCGAGAATTTCTATCTGGCCCCAACGGGAATCACTTTCTATTATAATGTATATGAAATTGCCCCTTACGTAATGGGAACCACCCAAATAACGTTGTCTTATGAGGACATAGCCCCTCTGATGAACGATGAATTCATCACATTGAGCAGTGCTATAAAGGCAGACGGCAAATAGGAACTTAACCAATTGTCTATCAACATAAAATTCACAATGGATTTAATACTCAAATATTTCCCGGACCTGACAGAAGAACAGAAACAGCAGTTTGCTGCACTCTACGACCTTTACACGGACTGGAACTCTAAGATTAATGTCATCTCACGCAAAGATATAGAGAACTTGTACGAGCACCATGTATTGCATTCTCTGGGCATAGCCAAAGTAATCCGCTTCAAGCCGGGGACACAAATTATGGACCTCGGCACGGGAGGAGGCTTTCCGGGAATCCCGCTTGCCATCCTTTTTCCCGAAGTGCAGTTCCACCTGGTGGACAGCATCGGAAAGAAAGTACGCGTAGCCTCCGAAATAGCCAACAGTATCGGGCTGAAAAACGTCACCTTCCGCCATGCCCGCGCAGAAGAGGAAAAAGGGAAGTTCGACTTTGTGGTGAGCCGTGCCGTGATGCCGCTGACAGACCTACTGAAGATTATCCGCAAGAACATCTCCCCCAAACAGCAGAATGCATTGCCCAACGGACTGATTTGCCTCAAGGGGGGCGAATTGGGAAACGAAACCATGCCCGTCAAGAACAAAACCACGCTGTGGGACTTGAAGGAGTTCTTTGAGGAGGAGTTCTTCAAGACAAAGAAAGCAGTGTACGTAGGATATTGAGAGACGAGTCGCCTAAAGTAGAGGATGAGCATCGTAAAGTGAAGGTTTACGGCGCTAAAGTTGAGGTTTAGAAATCTAAATACATAATATGAAAATAAAGAGATTCGAATTTAATATGTTCCCGGAGAATTGTTATGTGCTTTGGGACGAAACCAATGAAGCTGTCGTCATTGACCCGGGCTGTTTTTATGAAGAAGAAAAGCAGACCTTGAAGAGCTTCATCATCAATAATGGGCTGAATGTGAAACATCTGCTGAATACCCATCTGCATCTGGACCATATCTTCGGCAATCCTTTCATGCTGAAAGAATTCGGTCTGAAGGCCGAAGCCAACCAAGCCGACGAGTTCTGGATTGACGAAGCGCCGAAGCAAAGCCGCATGTTCGGTTTCCAACTGCAAGACCCCCCTGTGCCGCTGGGCACTTATCTGCACGATGGAGACATCATCACCTTCGGCAATGCGAAACTGGAAGCCATCCATGTGCCGGGACACTCGCCGGGCAGCCTGGTATACTATTGTGCGGCAGACCACTGCATGTTCTCGGGAGATGTACTGTTTCAAGGCAGCATCGGCCGTGCCGACCTTGCCGGCGGCAACTTCGACGAGCTGATAGAGCATATTTGCAGCCGTCTGTTCATCCTGCCCAGCGACACGATTGTCTATCCCGGACACGGAGCGCCGACAACCATTGGAATTGAAAAAACGGAGAATCCGTTCTTCCGGTAAATATACACAAACTTTTAAATCATTACAGTCATGAAAAACGACCTATTGGCCTACCGCCACATTGGCATCAGCGAACAAGACGAGGAGAAGATGCTCCGAAAAATAGGAGTGAAAAGCCTGGACGAGCTGATTGATAAAACCATTCCTGCCAACATCCGCCTGAAAGAACCGTTGGCTCTGCCCAAGACAATGACAGAGTACGAATTCGGACAACACATTGCAGGGCTGGCTGCCAAAAACAAACTTTACACAACCTATATCGGCATGGGATGGTACAACACCATCACTCCTGCCGTTATCCAACGAAATGTATTCGAGAACCCCGTCTGGTATACTTCCTATACTCCCTACCAAACCGAAGTCTCACAAGGCCGCCTGGAAGCCTTGATGAATTTCCAGACTGCCGTATCCGACCTCAGCGGCATGCCCCTTGCCAACTGCTCCCTGCTGGATGAAGCGACTGCCGCAGCCGAAGCCGTGACGATGATGTATGCCCTACGTCCGCGCGACATGCAGAAATCGGGCGCCAACGTGGTATTTGTAGACGAAGCCGTCTTCCCGCAGACATTGGCGGTAATGACTACCCGCGCCATTCCACAAGGCGTCGAACTGCGTATAGGCAAATACCAAGAGATGGAATTCACACCGGACGTCTTTGCCTGCGTACTGCAATATCCCAACGCTGCCGGCAATGTGGAAGATTATCGTACTTTTGTAGAAAAAGCTCATGCGGCAAATTGCAAAGTAGCCGTTGCCGCCGACATACTGAGCCTTGCCCTTCTCACCCCTCCAGGGGAATGGGGAGCTGACATCGTCTTCGGAACCACCCAGCGGCTCGGCACGCCAATGTTCTACGGCGGTCCGTCGGCAGCCTATTTCGCCACCCGCGACGAGTACAAGCGCAACATGCCGGGACGTATCATAGGCTGGTCGAAAGACAAGTATGGCAAGCTGTGCTACCGCATGGCACTGCAAACCCGCGAGCAGCACATCAAGCGTGAAAAGGCAACTTCCAACATCTGTACCGCTCAGGCACTGCTGGCCACAATGGCAGGATTCTATGCCGTATATCACGGTCCGGAAGGCATCCGCACCATTGCAGAACGCATCCACAGCATTGCTGTATTCCTGGAAAAGAGCATCAACAAACTGGGTTACAAGCAGGTGAATGCACAATATTTCGACACGCTCCGCTTTGCGCTGCCCGACACCATTTCGGCACAGCAGATACGTACCATCGCCTTAAGCAAGGAGGTGAACCTGCGTTATTTCAAGAATGGAGATGTAGGCATGAGTATCGATGAAACCACAGATATAGCTGCTGTCAATATGCTGCTTTCCATCTTTGCCATTGCCGCCGGAAGGGATTGGGAAAAGACAAGCGACGTGCCCATGGCAAGCAGCATCAGCGCGGAGATGAAACGCCAAAGCGCCTATCTGACGCACGAAGTATTCAACAAATATCATACGGAAACGGAGATGATGCGCTACATCAAGCGCCTCGACCGCAAGGACATCTCGCTGGCACACTCCATGATTTCCCTCGGCTCGTGTACCATGAAGCTGAATGCCGCCGCAGAGATGCTACCGCTCAGCCGCCCGGAATTCATGAACATACATCCTCTGGTGCCTGAAGACCAGGCTGAAGGCTACCGCGAACTGATAAGCAATCTCAGTGAAGAGCTGAAAACCATTACCGGCTTTGCCGGCGTCAGCCTGCAACCCAACTCCGGTGCGGCAGGCGAATATGCAGGACTCCGCGTCATCCGCGCCTACCAGGAAAGTATAGGGCAAGGGCACCGCAACAAAATACTGATACCGGCATCGGCACACGGCACCAACCCGGCTTCTGCCATCCAGGCGGGATTTACTACCGTGACCTGCGCCTGCGACGCACAAGGCAATGTGGATATGGACGACTTGCGCACCAAAGCGGAAGAAAACAGGGATGACCTCGCCGCCCTGATGATTACCTACCCTTCCACACACGGTATCTTTGAAACGGAAATAGTGGAAATCTGCCGCATCATACACGCCTGCGGCGCACAGGTATATATGGACGGCGCCAATATGAATGCCCAAGTAGGCTTGACAAATCCCGGCTTTATCGGTGCGGACGTCTGCCACCTGAACCTGCACAAGACGTTCGCCTCTCCTCACGGCGGCGGCGGACCGGGCGTAGGCCCCATCTGCGTGGCAGAGCATCTGGTTCCGTTCCTTCCGGGACACAAGTTGTTCGGCAATGCAGTCAACCAGGTGTCCGGAGCTCCTTTCGGCAGCGCAGGTATCCTGCCCATCACTTACGGCTACATCCGCATGATGGGAACAGAAGGACTGACACGGGCCACAAAGATAGCCATCCTCAGCGCCAACTACCTGGCCGCCTGCCTCAAGGATACATACGGCATCGTTTACCGCGGTGCTACCGGTTTTGTAGGACATGAAATGATATTGGAATGCCGCAAGGTGCACGAAGAAACAGGCATCAGCGAAAACGACATAGCCAAACGCCTGATGGATTACGGGTATCATGCTCCTACCCTCTCCTTTCCGGTGCACGGCACACTGATGATTGAACCGACGGAAAGCGAAAGCCTTGCCGAACTCGACAACTTTGTGCAAGTGATGCTGGCCATCTGGAACGAGATTCAGGAAGTGAAGAACGGCGAAGCCGACAAGACGGACAACGTGCTGGTGAATGCCCCGCATCCCGAATACGAAGTGGTAGCCGACACGTGGGAACACAGCTATACCCGCCAAAAGGCAGCCTACCCGATAGAAAGCGTGCGCGAAAACAAGTTCTGGGTGAACGTGGCACGTGTAGACAACACGTTGGGAGACCGTAAACTGTTGCCTACGTGCTATGGATGCTTCGACTGATGAAATTCTATCTCCCATGGCATCGGCATTGCCATGGGAGTTTCAGCCAGCTACATGGCTGCGTATGACATTATAGACATCTCTTCCTAGCGGATGATAATTACCGTATCTTCCTTCACCTTTTTCTCTTTCACCGGAGCATCGGCAGAGGCATATCCCAAGGCTGCACAGCCATATACCTTATGATTTTCGGGTACACCCAGCTTTGTCAAGAAAGCACGGACATCGGGGTCGTCGCACGTCTGCCCCAGTTGATTAATCCAACAGGAACCGATGCCGAGGGACTTGGCAGCAAGGAAAACATTCTCCAGAGCGCAGGCGCAATCCATAGCAGCCCACCATTGGGTAGGCTCGTTGGAGACAATGACCAGCGTGGGGGCATGATAATAGCAACAATAAGTCTGGCTGTATCCACGCTCCCGTGTATGAGGGTTGTCACTCTTGGCAAAGGCGCCTTTGATTTTATCGTTCAGCTCTTTCAGCACTTCTTTATTTTGAATGGCAGTAAAGTGCCACGTCTCCAAATGCATACCATTGGGGGCATAAGCAGCCGCCTCAAGGATAAGGTTCAAATCTTCTGCGGAAACCTGCTGTTCCGTATAGGCACGGACGCTGCGGCGTGCCTTGATGGTTTGTAATGTCTCGTTCATTTGTTTAATTGAGAATTGATAGTTGATCATTGATAATGCGAATCAGCACGTGTTCGGTGGAACTGTCTCATCGTTTCACCAGCCCAATCTTCACATTCAGTTTGAAGTACCAGATGCCGTTCTCGCGCTCCAGGAAACCGTATTTATCTTTCTCCACCGCACCTTTCTCCAGACGCGTATTCTGATAGAGGAAATCTGCGAAGACTTGGGGACGGGATTTGTGATAACAAAGCACCTGGCCGTTGCCGTCCGTCAGAAACATGCCTTCGACGGCAGAGTCCGTACCGTTATAAATCTTGGCAGGACGCATGCCGAGGGCAAGTGACAGCAGGAACTGCTTCATTTTGAACTCGTAGAAGCAGTGCTTGTTTATGAGCTCGTCCTTTATCTTCAGCGGATTCATCTCCTTGATGCGCTCCGTCAGTTCGCTGATGCGCGTGATGCCGTCCAGATGCATCAGGCGCACCATCTCTGCCAGCATACGGGGGAAATGGAGGTCTATCATCAGCAGGTTGCAGCGGAACACGCGGTCGGCAACGTCGGCATACTTCAGCACACCGCCCAGTCGCTCAATCATCATCATACGCTCCGCCACTTCCGTGAGAGATTGCGGCAAGGCATTCACCTTGTTCACCGTGGGTACGGCAAACTTCACTCCACTCTGCTCCAGCTTCAGATTGGCCGTGCGTCCTCCGTCCAGCAACGGATTCATCGGAGCAAGACGACAACGGACATTGAACCCCGTCAGCGGAGCTTCGGGATGCCAGAAGGCAACGGAGAAGTCGGTACGGTCTTCTGTCTTAGACTCCAAGTCGTAGATATTGACAGTATCCAGAAAGGCTTCCAGCCCTTCGGACACTTCCACTTCCTCGCCCGAAACATTCTTCAACAGATGCAGAATCAACTCTGCCGCATCACCAAAGTCTTCACGGGGAAAGCACTGTTCCTCCTTCTCGCCCGGAACAAACGAACCGTCCTTCGCGGTAGCTCCGCTGACAATGCGCACTTCCTGCTCTTCGATATAGTAACGGCGCGTACCGTCATGCTCTTCCCTTTGTATCAAGGCAACGGGCCAGCTCAGGGTTTCGTCTTTTTCAGCTTTCGGTGTGCCCAGTGACACGGCTCCATCCGCCAGCAGGCGAAAGAAGGTGTAGAGCTCGCCCAGTTCTCTTTTTGTTGCACTAAATGCCATAACTTTCTTTTATCCCATTTGTTTTATTATTCAAACCTTAATGTCTCTACTTTCTCCAACCGTGCCCGCAACTTCGGCATCATGGACTGGCGGATACGGAGCGTCATGCGGCAGTCCATATCATACGACTGTTCCAGGATTTCCGGCTCTTCTTCCTTCACCACCCGCATCACATCGTTCATGAAAGGATATTCGAAAAAGAAGGTAACCGTCTCATCTACGGTCTTCTCAACAACGGTGGCGGCGGCAATGGCCTCGGCGGCAGCGGCCTTATAGGCTACAATCAGTCCGCTCGTACCCAATTTGATGCCTCCGAAATAACGCACCACGATAATCAGTATATCCGTCAGTTCGTTGGAATTGATTTGTCCCAGAATCGGCTTGCCTGCCGTACCCGATGGCTCACCGTTGTCGTTGGCACGGAAGTCCTTGCGCTCATGCCCCAGCATATAGGCGTAGCACACGTGGCGGGCGTCGTAGTATTTCTTCTGGTAAGTTTCCAGATGCGCCTTCACCTCCTCTACTGTACGCACCGGCAGGGCGATGGCAATGAACTTGCTGCGCTTTTCAGTGTAAATGCCCTCGGAAAGGGCAACGATGGTTTTATACGTATCTTCGCTCATGCTGCAAAGATAATGCAAAATCAAAAGTGGTAAAAATAAGAAAAGAGATTTTTACGCTGTTATGTCCTTACACCAGTGAATTAGTCATGCACAAAAAAGCCTATGTCTTCGGTAAAAAAGCAGAAGAACAGACAAGTGATAAAAATATTCAAATTGCGAAGTTCACTTGGACTACTAAAATCATTACATGTACGTAGTTCGTCATGTAGCTCTGACAACTTCTCCGCAACTTTTAATCTGCCGGACTTCATCCATTGGAACAAAAAACTCTACTCCATCAAGAAGATAAAAAAGAGTGAAATATCAATAAATATGTGCCAACAGATTCTCATATTTTTCTTGCTCACGCATATCATATGTCAATTCCGATTCACCAGTACTTACAGCAATAATTTTGAGAGTAGCTTTAGTAACTTGCAAGCCACACTTAATTTCCTCCAATATAGTTGTCATAGAAGTGGACATTACTTCCTTATAACCAAACAATCCTTTGATGAAAGCCTTTTGTAAGAGACTAGAACACTTTCGCCATCACAATAACACATATGTCAACATCACTTTTTCCAAATGCTTTTAGAATGTACAAATACTTTGGATGTTGACTGACGTTCTTTGAAAATTCTCTGTAAAACCTCTATCTCTTGGTTATTCAAATTTTATTTTAGCCAAATGTCATTTACAAACTTAGGTAAAATTCTATCATTATCTAATCCTTACAACACTCTTTTTTACATCAATATCATGATCATCTTGAAAAATTTTATAGAGCAAAGCATCAACTATAGCTCTTTCACCTTCTCCTGCTTTAGGTCCTAAAACAACTTGCATTTTTTTCATAGCTTCCCATTTTAACGGTATATAAAAAGATTCTCTTTCAAGAGGTCTATCTATAATAGCTCCTTTTTCATTAACAGACATTCCCCTTATTATGAAACGTGTCTCTTTTTGAAAATCCCAATACTTCTTTTTATGAATCCCTATTTCATTAGTATGAAGCAAAATGTCACCGTTCTTACAAGAAACAGCATATTCTTTATAACATTTAACAGCATCATTATCATCTTTTAAATCATACTTTACATTACAAGGTTCTGTATTATTCATATCACTATTTACTGCTAAATGTCCATCACGATAGAATCTTTCTTTAAGAAAAGAAGTTTTATCATTAATTTTATATACAACAAACATATCCTTGTCAAGCCCGATTCTCACTCCTTTCAAGTCTGTATACATTTTCCATAGAGCAATATTCTCTACTTTATCCTCTGTCCAACACGAAACAAACGAAGATGAATTCAATTTCATGTCGCTATCCCCATAGCCAAACAAACTCTCATCCGGATCATCTACTAAATCCAAGCGATTAAACTTAATAGACTTTGTTGTCAAAATCAACGCAAATGTTGCTAATGATGTATAATGATATAGCATAATTTATTATTTTTATAAACCTATCGACCATTAAACTAATATTACTCACTTTTGAGACAATTCATATGAAAATATACCTATCGAAAACCTTCATAAAAGTATATCTACCGCAAAAATAGATATTTTTCAGTGAAACTATATTATTTTCTACTATTACTCGCTCATCTTTTTAAGAATTTTACGCACCAAAGAATATAAGTATCGATAGTTTATTTTATCTAACTTTTTTCCTACGAAAATAGACATGACAAAAACGTCAAATTATCCTCTCTAACATTTAACAAAGGACTTCCAAATCATCTGAAGAAAGTTTCAAACTATTTGAACTAAACATTGTAAGTATTGAAAATAAGCTTTATTTTCGCACTTGAAACAGATATCCGCAACCTAAGAACATGTATCTGCAGGCTGGATCGATCCTCCAGAAAATAGACTACCAGTTATTTAAAATGAAGCCTCAAAAGATAGTGATTGCCATTGATTCCTTCAAAGGATGCCTCACCTCGGCAGAAGCCGGAGAAGCTGCCGCCCGAGGGGTACATGCCGCATGTCCCGAATGCCGGACCATCGTGCTCCCCGTGGCCGACGGTGGAGAAGGCATGCTCGACGTCCTGCTTACAGCCAGTAACAGAAAACGTATCACCGTCTGTGCCCACGACCCGTTGATGCAACCGTGCGATGCCAGTTACGGCATCTCCGGAGACGGCAATACCGCATTCATAGAAATGGCTGCCATCAGCGGACTGCCACTGGTTCCTGCCGGCAAAAGGAATCCGATGAAGACCACCAGCTTCGGAACAGGCGAACTGATACGCGATGCCCTGGAACGGGGATGCCTCCGTTTCATCATCGGACTTGGAGGAAGCGCCACGAACGATGCCGGCCTGGGAATGCTGCAAGCATTGGGATTCCGTTTCTTCGACAAAGAAGGACACGAAGTGGGAAGTATGGAAAAAGGCATCGCCCTATGCGGTACCCTTCTATCGGAAATCAGCTCCGTAGACAGTTCTTCTGCCCATCCCGCACTGAGAAAGGCTTGTTTCACGGCGGCGTGTGACGTACGCAATCCTTTCTTCGGTCCCAATGGAGCGGCCCACATATTCGCTCCCCAAAAAGGAGCGGACGCGGATATGGTGAGGGAACTGGATGTTGCCATGCAGCATCTCTCGGACGTCATATTCCGCACTACCGGCAAAGACGTATCCTTTCATCCCGGTGCCGGTGCGGCAGGCGGCATGGGTGGCGGTCTCCACGCATTTCTGGATGCGCAGTTGAAACCCGGCATAGAGCTTCTTTTGGAAACTCTGGACTTTGCAGAAAAGATGAAGGATGCCGACCTCATCATCACCGGAGAAGGGAAATCGGACCGGCAGACTCTTATGGGGAAAGTACCTTCGGGCATCTTGCAGGAAGCAAGGAGGAAACATATTCCCGTCATACTGCTGGCAGGGGCGATAGAGGATACCCAAATATTGAACGAAGCGGGCTTTCGGGGCGTATTCTCCATTACCCCCTCTCCCATCTCTTTGGAGCAGGCCATGCAACCCGAGTTTGCTCAAGACAATATCCAAAGAACCGTAGAGCAAATCTGCCGCATCATGCCTTAGATTCCTGAAAACGGAACTTCTTGTACCGATAGTACCAGATGCCGACCACGTCGGCAATCAGCCAGCCGATGGGGATAGACCACCAGACGCCCGTCACCCCAACCTCGGGCATCGAGGCCAGCCAGTAGGAAAGAACGACACGGGTGCCCAGCGACAATATGGTCAGCACCACCGACATGCCCGGCATGCGGATGGCCCGGTAGTATCCATACAGCAGAAACAAGACGCCGATGCCACAATAGAAAGCGCCTTCGATGCGCAGGTATGTCACCCCCACTGCGATAATCTCCGTTTCGTCCGGACGGACAAAGACAAGCATCAGTGGCTCGGCAAACACGAAAACCAGCACGGACACAAGGAGTGAGAAGACAACAGCTGTGACAAATGCGCTGCGAACACCCCGGTGAATGCGGTCGTAACGTCCGGCCCCAAAGTTCTGTGCAATAAAGGTGGAAAAGGCGTTCCCGAATTCCTGCACGGGCATATAGGCGAAAGAGTCAATCTTCACTGCAGCGGCAAAGGCTGCCATTACAGCTGTTCCAAAGCTGTTGACAAGCCCTTGTATCATCAGGATTCCCAAATTCATCACCGATTGTTGGACGCAAGTCAGCGTAGAGAAGGAAGCAATCTCCTTCAGGCAAATGCGGTCAAAACACATGTCTTCATAATGCCATCGCAGTTCCGGACGTCCTTTGTAAGTATGAATGAGGATGCCTAGAGCGGCTACTCCTTGGGCGAGAACAGTGGCTGTAGCCGCACCCTGAATTCCCCAATCCAACTGAAGGATGAAAAACAAATCGAGCGCTATATTCAGAACGACAGAAACCGCCAGAAACCAAAGCGGAGTGACGGAATCCCCCACCGCACGCAACAGGGCTGCATAGAAGTTATAGATGAAGGTAAAGACGATACCGCAGAAGATTATCCACAAGTAGCTGCGCATCATGCCATATATGTCTTGCGGAACCTGCAACAGCCGGAGAATAGGGTCGAGCCAGATGAAAACAGCCACGTTCAGTATCAGGGTCACGATACCTATCAGCACAAACGAACTGAATATGCTACGGCGCAGGACCACAGGATTTCCGGCGCCATAATGCAGAGAGAATACGGTGCCGCTGCCCATCGCCAGTCCCAATAAGACGGATATCAGGAAAACCATCAGCGTATATGCCGAACCGACCGCCGCCAACGCCCCTGAACCAATGCATTGACCCACGATGAGCGTATCTGCAATGTTGTAGCATTGCTGCAAAAAAGCCCCCATCATCATGGGCAGGGTAAAATGTAATAAAGTACCGGTTATGCCTCCTTGAGTGAGGTCTCCTTTCCGTAGCATGTGAATCTTGCTTTTTTAAGTATTTCCATTACGGAGGCAAAGATAGTACAAACAAAAGAGTATTGTCGGAAAAGGCAACAAAAAAAGACAGAGGATTATCCTCTGTCTTTCTGACTTTGCTCTTCGGGGCTATTCAGCATCCTGACCATCTGCTTGACATCACGGTTATCGGCCTTGCTATACAACCCGATCTGTTGTCCGGGTACTGTTCCCTTTTCATTTTCTGCCTGGGGCAATGTTGCTTTGGGGGCATTATGCCCCGCTTTCTTATCCATATTCATACCTATTGAAATTTTATCCTTACTATGATAACAAGATAAGAAAACAAATTGTTCAGCAAAGTCACGAGAAATTTAATAATTCCACTTCAAATATCAGTGTGGAATAAGCCGGAATAGGCCACTTCTTTTCTGCTCATCTTTACTTTTTACTCAGTTTCAATTCTATAATAAAAGCTGCTATCAACCCGATGCCACCGACACCCAGCACGCAAGCTCCATAAATCAGGGACACAGTCTCCCTATACATCCAGTCTCTGTTCGCAGTAAAGTAATCGGGAACTGTCGCATAGCAGATAAGATAACCCAGCAATAACCCAAGCCCCATACCTACCAACAAACACCCTATTTTCAAGGCAGCGAACGAAAAGCTACTCCCACATAATTTGGGAACATCCATCCGAGGAAGCAGTCCCCGCTCGTCCATCTTCTCAACCAGCATGATTCTTTCCTTCTTACAAACAAACAGTTCAAACAGTTTGTAAATTCCCAAAGTGATAATTGTCATCACCGCAGGCACCATAATAAAATCCATCATATTCGTTTCGATTTAAATTAGTAATTTCGTTTCTTTGTACCCTTTAGACGCGGCAGTTTACATGAGGTTACACTTTTCCGGAAAAATATTTTTTTCTTCCGAAAATCTGTAACCAACCAAACAAACTTGCGTCTAACAGACAAAATGAAAGACAACGAGAGACATATCATCCAGCGCATCTTGAGGGGAGAGACTGCTCTTTACGAGCATTTTCTCAACACATACGGCCAGCAGGTATTCATCCTGGTGGCCCGCATCGTCTCCAACCAGGAAGATGCCGAAGAACTGACCCAAGATGTCTTCCTGAAAGCCTTCCAGCATCTCTCGTCTTTCAAGGGCACCAGTTCTTTTTCGACGTGGATTTATTCGATTGCATATAATACGGCCATCTCGAATGCACGGAAAAAGAAAATTGATACCTTTGTCATGGATGATGCACTGCTTGCCAACATATCCGATACACAAGTCGATGAAGCCTTAAATGATGAAAGGGAAGAGCAAATTGCCAGATTGAGCAGCGCCATGGAGCAACTCAATTCCGAAGAACGGGCACTGATAAGCCTGTTCTATTATGAAGAAAAACCATTGAATGAGATAGCTATCATCCTAGGACTGACGGAAAGCAACGCAAAAGTGAAGCTGCACCGTATACGTAAAAAAATTTATGTGTTGATGAAACAAGAAAAAGTATGAACGAAGAACTAAAAGATAGAGGATTGAAAAAGGCGGTAAGAGAACAGACTACTTTCCGCCTGCCGTCCAATTTTACCTACCGCACCATGCAGAAGGTAGAAGAAGCCATACGTCTGCGCGAGAAGAAATCAGAAAGAAGAATTCTGCTTGCAACTATTGCCGCTGCTATCTTCTTGATAGGTGTCAGTGGGACAGGATTGGTTCTGTACTTCGGAGACAGCATCCGGGAAGCCTTTACGCCCACCACCCTCCCACAGTCAGAAAGCATCCAGATTCCTTGCTTTTATCTCCTACTGATTCTGACCATTCCGCTTTTCATCCTGTTTGACCGGTGGATGAGAAAACTGTATTTCAAACATCACACTCCTAAGCTTCCAGAGTTCTGAACGAAAAACGGGGATGTCTTTTAGTGGAAGACATCCCCGTTTCAGTTTATATCAATTCATTTAGTCCAGTTTATGAATCACCAATCCCGAGCGCAACTTCGGCTCAAACCAAGTTGTCTTGGGAGGCATGATATTACCCGTATCGGCAATGTCCATCAGTTGCTTCATGGAAACGGGATAAAGAGCCAATGCCACTTTCATCTCACCATTGTCCACCCGCTTCTTCAACTCTCCCAGGCCACGGATACCGCCAACAAAGTCGATACGCTTATCGGAACGGAGGTCTTTGATACCGAGCACTTCATCCAGTATCAGATTGGAGGAAATGGTTACATCCAGTACGCCAATGGGGTCGTTATCATTATAAGTACCCGGTCGGGCGGTAAGGCTGTACCACTTTCCGTCCAGATAGAGGGAGAAGTTATGTAGCCCGGACGGTTTATAGATGTCCGTACCTTTCTCTTCTACGATGAAATTCTTGCCTACGGCAGCCAGAAACTCTTCAGGAGTCATACCGTTCAAGTCCTTCACTACCCGGTTATAGTCAATAATAGTCAACTGGTTGGCAGGGAAGCACACGGCCATGAAGTAGTTATACTCTTCATCTCCACGGTGATTGGGGTTCTGCTTGGCTTTCTCCGCACCCACCAAAGCGGCGGCGGCGCTGCGATGATGCCCATCGGCAATGTAGAGGGCGGGCATCTTGGCAAACTCTTGGGTAATGGCATCAATGTCCTCCAGCTTGTCTATAATCCAGAAGGTATGACCGAAACCGTCACCTGGAGCGATAAAGTCGTATACCGGCTTCCCGGCTGTATAACGGGAAATAATGGTATCCAGCACAGCATTATCGGGATAGGCAAAGAACACGGGCTCAATGTTGGCATTGTTCACGCGGACATGTTTCATACGGTCTTCTTCCTTGTCACGGCGCGTAAGCTCGTGCTTCTTGATGACACCATTCATATAATCGGGAACATAGGCACCGACAACAAGACCATATTGTGTCTTGCCGTTCATGGTCTGGGCATAGACGTAATAGTTTTCTTTATCGTCCTGCACCAGCCAGCCTTTCTCCTGAAACATGCAGAAGTTCTCTGCCGCCTTTTGATAAACACGTTCGTCATGTTCATCCGTACCGACGGGAAAATCTATTTCCGGCTTGATGATATGATATAGGGACTTCTCATTACCTTCTGCTTCTGCACGTGCTTCTGCAGAATTCAATACGTCGTAAGGACGGGACGCTACTTGTTCCACCAAATCCTGAGGGGGACGAATCCCCTTAAAAGGTTTTATTATAGCCATAAGGGTGTGTTTTATATGGATTATTGAGGTTTCTTTTTCACGAAATATCTTACCAGATTAATTGCACTACCTAACATCAGCACAATAGATACACCCTCGCAGAAACCGAGGGCGAAATCTGATAGTTCATTTCTGAATATACTACTTAACGAGAATATACCAGCACCTATTGCTAAATAGAGAACTGAAAATTTATAGGTAGTCTTGCTATTCATCTCATTTCTTGTTTACACGGAACTTCTCGCAACCGTCTTTCAGAAAGCCTACAATCTGCTTGGCTGCTGCAATACCTGCATTGATATTAGCCTCAGCAGTCTGGGCCCCCATCTTTTTCGGTGTAGAGAAATAACGTCCGGCAAACTTGGCTGCAAACGTTTCGTGGGCTGCAGGCATAATGTCGGTCATGTATTTCAAGTCGGCACGCTCTTCCATCAACTGAATCAGTTCGGCCTCATTGATGACTTCCTTACGGGCTGTGTTCACCAGCAGGCCACCTTTCGGCATCTTGTTCACCAATGCGTAATTGATGGAATTCTTCGTTTCGACCGTTGCAGGGATATGCAGGGAAACGACGTCGCAAGTAGAGTAAAGCTCTTCGGCAGAACCCACAGCCTTCACTCCATCCTTCTCAATTACTTCTTTCGGACAGAAGGCGTCAAACGCATAAATCTCCATACCGAAGCCTTTGGCAATACGGGCTACGTTGCGGCCTACGTTACCATAAGCATGAATACCCAACTTCTTACCCATCAGTTCCATACCGGAAGTACCGTTATACATATTGCGGACAGCCATCACCATCAAGCCGAAAGCCAACTCGGCCACAGCATTGGAGTTCTGTCCCGGAGTATTCATTACACATACATTGTGGGCAGTAGCTGCTTCCAGTTCCACATTGTCATAACCGGCACCAGCACGCACCACAATCTTCAGTTCCTTGGCGGCATCCAGCACTTCGGCATCAATGATGTCACTTCGTATAATAACAGCGTTGGCATCTTTCACAGCCTCCAGCAACTTGGCTTTTTCACCATATTTCTCCAACAGCACGAGTTCGTAACCTGCTGCTTCTATTTCTTTACGAATACCGTCTACTGCGACCTTAGCAAACGGTTTGTCTGTTGCTACTAATACTTTCATAATTTCATGATATTAAAAAGACTCACCACAGATTACACAGATTATCACAGATTTTAATCATAAAGAGAATCTGTGCAAATCTGCGTAGTCTGTGGTGAAAACAATATTATTAATGAAGTTTCTCAAATTCCTGCATGCAGTCAATCAAAGCCTGCACACTTTCCTTCGGCATGGCATTGTAGCAGGATGCACGGAATCCGCCTACGGAACGGTGTCCCTTGATACCTACCATACCTCTTTCGGTAGCGAACTTCAAGAAGTCTGCTTCCAGTTCCTTGTATTCGGGAGCCATCACAAAGCAGATGTTCATGCGTGAACGGTCTTCTTTGGCAGCCGTACCCACAAACATTTTGTTATGGTCAATTTCAGCATACAGCATATCGGCCTTTTCGATGGCACGGCGTTCCATTTCCTTCACGCCACCCTCTGCTTTAATCCAGCGCAATGTCTGCAGGGCTGCATAGATGGGGACAACAGGGGGAGTATTGAACATGGAACCGCCATCCACATGCGTCTGATAGTTCAGCATAGTCGGAATATTACGGGAAACCTTACCCAGAGCATCATTCTTCACGATGACGAATGTGACACCGGAAGGAGCCAGATTCTTCTGTGCACCACCATAGATACAGATATATTTGGACACGTCGATGGGACGAGAGAAAATATCAGAAGACATATCGGCCACCACCGGAATGTTTACGTCCAAATCTTCTTTCAGTTCCGTACCGTAGATTGTATTGTTGGTAGTGATATGGAAATAGTCTGCATCAGCAGGCACAGTATAGTCCTTCGGGATATAGGTATAAGTAGATTCAGCGGAAGAAGCGACTTCAATTACTTCACCGAATGCCTTAGCTTCTTTCATGGCTTTTTTAGCCCACACACCCGTATTCAGGTAAGCAGCTTTCTTTTCAAGGAAGTTGAAGGGTACCATGCAGAATTCCAAACTGGCACCACCGCCCAAGAACAATACCGAATATCCTTCGGGAATATTGAGCAATTCTTTGAATAATGCCACAGCTTCGTCCACAACGGGTTGGAAGTCTTTGGCACGGTGGCTGATTTCCATCAGCGAAAGGCCTGAGCCATTGAAATCAAGAATAGCCTGTGCCGTATTCTCAATCACCTCACGAGGAAGGATAGAAGGTCCTGCATTGAAATTATGCTTTTTCATTTGAAGTTTGTTTTGGTTATACAATTTCGTTCATTAATGTCTTTCGACTTTGCGAAATTACGGAAATATTTCCTTAAAACAAACCTTTCCTTATGAAATTCTATTTTTAAGCCACATTTAGCTTACTTTTTAATGGTTTATACAAGAGATATACACCATTTTGTTATCCTTACTTATCAAGGATAATACTTTTGGAAAAACTAAAAGTAAGACGGTTTTATTACTTCATATTCAAAAGAATAAGTGCAAATAAAATAATTATCTATAAGACAAATCACTTTGCTTCCTCTATAACAGTTTTTATTCCCTTGATTTTTTCCCCACGTACCAACGTCAACAATTGTTTCATCTTACTACGTCGCACGGCTACAAAGGCATAGTGTTCTTTTACGTCCACCTGCCCGACGTCCTCACGCGCCATCCCTCCTTTTTTATACAAGAAGCCGACAATATCTATCTTGTTCAGCTTATCCTTTTTCCCTTTACCTATATATAAGGTAGCCCATCGGGGCTTGGCCGGTTTGGAAAGCATCTCCGGAAACCTGTATATTTCGATGTCTTCAGAGATGTACTCAGGTACCTGCTCCTCGGCATGCAGGACAAGATACGCATTTCCCGATGCCTCCCAGCGAGCAGTACGCCCATTACGGTGTGTATAGGCTTCCTCGTTTACGGGCAGATGGTAATGCACCACATTGTCTATACCTGGGATATCGAGTCCGCGGGCGGCAAGATCGGTGGATATCAGTACAGTGCAGCTGCCATTGCGGAACTTGTAAAGTGCACGTTCGCGATCGGGCTGCTCCATACCGCCATGAAACATATCGCAAGAGAGCTTCCTGGCTTTCAGATACCCAGCAACACGCTCCACACTTTCACGATAGTTACAGAATACCAAAGTAGAATGATAGCCGAGAGTACAAAGCAAATTATAGAGGGTTTCCAGTTTGTCCCTCTCCGGAGAAACAACCTTTTGCAGCCGTAGACGCGGAGTAAGAGCTTCCGGAGCAAGAAAATCAAGTTTCATGAGCCGAGGGCCGGAAGACGGAGAATCACCTCCTACTCCGGCAAATTGCGGTATCTCCTCTGCATCGGTGGCCGAGAGAAGTACGCGCTTTTTCAGCGAGGGAAGCTGTCCAATAACGTCTGCCATCTCGTCATGGAAACCAAACTCAAGACACTTGTCGAATTCATCTATCACCAGAGTAACGACAGTAGCGGCATTGAAATTCTCTTTCCGCAAATGGTCGTTCATACGCCCCGGAGTACCGATAATGACAGCGGGATGAATGCCTTTCATTGTCCGGTGTTCTTCCATGGTAGGACGTCCGCCATAGCAGCTCATAGCCTTGAAGGGAGTTCCCATGGACTTGAACACAGTTTCTATCTGCAGAGCCAGTTCACGAGAAGGCACCAGTACAAGGGCCTGCACATCTTGTATCTCCGCTTTCAAGGTCTGTACCAGCGGAAGGAGAAAAGCCAGCGTCTTGCCTGAACCGGTGGGCGAAAGAAGCACCAAATCTTTGGTTGATTGATAGGCTTCTTTAGCAGCCTCCTGCATCGGAGTGAGTTCCTGTATCTTCAAATTATGAAGTATATCCGAAAGTTCCATGAATATCTCTTTTTTTAATCAATATGCAAAGATATGAATAAGAAGTCAGTTTCCATCAAAACGAAAACAGCTTTTAAGAAAGCTACTACGGCTTTTTCATTTAAGAAATCGTATTCATCGCTTGTTATTATGGCAAAATCATTATATCCCGTGTACAACGATGCAGAAGCACCTCCTCAAATATTTCTTCTTATCGTCCATTTTTTATAAGCGAAATTCAATAACAATAGTTCGTTAAACTTCAAATTAGCAAATAGAAAACAGGTCAAGTCCTCCAGATTTCTGATATTAAGGTATCCGACATCTTAATTAACATGAGTTCGAAATAAGATTAAAAAATAGGCAGTTGTCCGTCATTGACAAAATTTACGTCAATAGCGGGCTTCTTTTCAAAAAAGCTGTATGCTGTGCTATAGCCGACAAAGAATTGGCTATAAAGTTATTGAATGAACGATGTCTGGAGTGTTCTATCTGTGCAATGCTCTTCAATTCGTCATTGATTGTTTCGATCAAGACTCTTTTTCTGAGCAGAATCTTGTCGGCAATACTCATCAGTGAATTCTTCATATTGTCTTTAACTTTAGTGACAAGCTGTATACCATCAAGGAAAAGGTTCCCAAACAGAGCCTGACCAATATATCCTTTGTCTGCGCATAGTTTTCCTTTGATGTTCTCCAGAAACTTACCTTGCTTCAACGGTTCCCGGTCATCCACGTTTCCAGGCGTGAACATAAAATTGAGAATCTCACCCTTGTCATTGATAATCAAGTGCAATTTGAATCCGAAGAACCATCCCATTGAACATTTCCCACATTCTGCAAGTCCCTCAAATGTCTTATGAATAAGGATTCTTTGGTTACGGCAGACACGTAAAGGAGTGGAGTCGACAAAACTGATGCTTCTGTTTACTGTCTTCAACCATGTATTTTTCCTGTTGTAACGCAAATTCCTTGCAAAAATCATCGGCCATACAATAAATCTCTGTAATTTTAGACTCCGGAACACTAGTGGGCACTTTAAATTAAACATCGTTCTTTGAAATCTTTGATAATCGCATAGTTATGTATTCTTTTGGAGCGTGACGATTTGAATTGAAAAGTTGTTTTAGCTTTGCCCAAAAGCTCAAGACAATGAATCAAGGCAAATATATCTTCGCTCAACTTACAGATTTTCTTCCCCGTCGTGTCTTTGACCGCTTGGTAGAGAAGTATTCCGGGACACTACTGTCCCATTAAAATCTGAAAAATTTCTTTGAAATTATTGAAATATAGTTAGTTACATGGATTTTTCGAGCGAACGGACTTGAAATTTTATCTTTGCGGTAGTTTTACTATGACCGCATATGTTTCAAGACAAGTTTGTATTTGCTCAGTT
>NZ_JABXJH010000018.1:0-65419 GCF_013373675.1 Bacteroides sp. L10-4 | reverse complement strand
TGACAAAACGCACTTGAAAGACCTCTTCGACAAAACTAAATTTCAATATGACAAAGACCGTTTCGGACCAAATGGGCCAAATTTATTTAATGTTTAACTAGTCCCTATTTTTTATGGGACACTAATGATCATGATATTCTATGTATTAATATTATTATTATTCGCTCTTAATGCTGTTTACCGGGTTCTCGTTCGCTATCCGCCAGGACTTCCAAAGTACGCAGGCTACGATAATCACCAGATTGACCATCACTACCAGTACGTATACTGCCCAACTGACGGGAACACGCTCCGCGAACTGCTCCATCCACATTCCGTTGACATGCCATGCCAATACCGTACCGATGACGACTGCCGGAGCTGCCACAACGAGTATATCCCTCGACAGCATTTCCAAGATGCCGGAAGCCTCTGCCCCGTTCACCTTGCGGATGGCAATCTCCTTGCTGCGGCGGTGTACCTCGTTGATGGTATACCCAATCAGCCCCATCAGCATGATGAAGAATATGGTCACTGCCGCCATCAAAGTGGCATTGCGGAATACACGGACAGAATTATAGCTGTTCTCGATTCTTTTCTCATAGCCGGTAAAGTCAATGGTCCGGTCATGGAAAGCCTCGACTACATCGCGGTTCAGCTTCTGCAGATTTTCGGTAAAGGGTTCTTTCAAACGGACATGTACCGTTCCATAAAAACTCTTGTTTCCCCGGGCTATGAAAGGCATCTTCTCGGTTCTGAAACTCTCTATCTGGAAATCCTTCAACTGCCCTACGACCTTGAATGTATTCCCTTCGGTATATACCGTACGGCCCACGACGTCGTCTCCCCAACGCATCATCTCGGCAAAAGTCTCGTTCACCACGACTTCCTCTTTATCGCGTGCCATACGTCCCGTCTTCATAGTCATGCCCATCAAGGCAGGAAAGTCCTCGCGCATGTAATAAGAAGCACGACAAGAGAAAAGTGCCTGCCCGCTCTCACTATGAATCATCGCACCACTATATCCGCTAATGGGGGTGCTGTTGGCGCTGGACACCGCTTCCACGTAGGGCAATCCCTTGAAGAACTGACAAGCTGCATCACGCGTCGCTTCATTATCCCAGTAGGCATTGCCTATGGCTATCTGCTTGGGATTATACCCCATATCCTTTTTCAGTACATACTGATATTGCGACATCACCACACACATCAATCCACTGATGAATGCCACGCCTGCAAACTGCACAAACAGCAACGGACGCTTCCACCCCTTTTTCCCCTCGGTATAGCGGCGGAACACCTGCGACACGGGAATACGCGCAAAGAGCCGGCCCGGCAACACGCCTCCCACAATAAACAGCAGAAGCACTACCGACAATGGTACCCAGATACGCTGCGGAGCCAACAAGGTGGAAAGCTTTACCACGACCGTGTCTTCCACAAAATCGCGGAAGTTAATCATTATCAACGCCATCAGCAGCAATGCCGCCACAATGATGATGCCCGTTTCCAGCAAAAACATACTGAAAACCGTGCCACCGCTCGCACCGCTGCATTTATGTACGCCTACCGACTTGGCGCGGTGGCTCAAAGAGGAAATGGAAATCAACACATAGTTCAACGCCGCAATGAAAAGAATGGCAAAACCAAGAATACTCATGATGACACGCATCCGACGCACATCATCATAATTGCGATATGTATCACGGATGGGCTGTACAAAAGCCGTGTAACCGTACACTTTTTTATCTTCCGCCGGGCGGTATTTGTCTATCATGGCATCAATACGCGCATTGACAACAGATTTGTCGGCACCGGGACGGAAGCGGATAAACTCTACCCAACTGTCTCCCCCGCTCCACGAGTAGGCATTCCAGTTGCGGCTCCACAAGGTAGGCATCGAGATAACCGCTTCCGGATTGATTGTGGCGTTCTCAGGCAAATTGGCATAGATTCCCTTCACCGTCAGGTCAAACTGATGGTCATAATTAAGCGTTTTCCCTATAGGATTCTCCTCACCGAACACTTTCCTTGCAAAGCGTTCACTCAAGAAAATAATATCCTTCTGCACCAAGTCCTTTTCGGGATTCCCGTTCAAGACGTCGATGCCCATGGTACGGAAGAACAGCGAATCGGCTGCAATTTTCCTATCATTAAGCCGCACGCTTCCATTGTAAAGGGGAGCAGATACCATAGACGTGCTTAAACTTACCGCCGATTCCACCTCTTGAGGAAAGTTCTCCAGAATGGCCCCTGCCACGGGACCGTAATTCCACTCCTGAGGCTCAAACTTCTCTCCTTTCACCGAAAATATCGACCATACCTGATACAAGTTATCATAATCCTTAAAGCAAGTGTCAAAACTCTGTTCATATGCCACGCGGGAGAAAAGCAGAATACTCATCGTCAACCCCAATCCCAAAGAAATGACCTTGATGATATTCGAACCGCGTCCCCGCAGCAAAGTCTGAATTACATAATAGATTTGTTTCATTCCGTTTATCGTTTATTAGATATATTTTCTTGCTTTTCATATCGCAGAAAGCGTGCCAAAGAATGCACAAATCTGATTATCAATGCATATTGCATTTCAGAAGAAGACAAAGGTGTCTAATTTTTAGACACTCCCGTCTAAAAATTAGACAGAGGCCGAATCTCTGTTCAGCCTCATAGAACAAAAAAAAGGGAAATTAGAAAAGAATCCATAAGAATGAAAACTTTACCTTTGCCCACAGTTTTCTAAAGATAGAGTATAAACATTAAATGAAGCACCTGCACATGAAATTCCCCAAACTCTTATATCCTTCATTCCTATGCCTGCTCATGGCTGGCTGCGACATGATAGATTATCACCCTTACGATGTACACATCAGCGGTGAAACCGATGTCAATGCCCACAACATTGCCCAAATAGAGCAGAACTGCCAGAACAAGACAACAATCCGGTTCGTAACAATGGGTGACTCCCAGCGCTGGTATGACGAGACTGCCGACTTTGTAAGCCACCTCAACAAGCGGGACGACATAGATTTCGTCATTCATGGCGGAGACGTCAGTGACTTCGGTGTAACAGACGAGTTCCTTTGGCAACGGGACATTATGAACAAACTCAAGATACCCTATGTGGTACTTCTCGGCAACCACGACTGCCTGGGCACGGGCGAAGAGACTTATCGCGCAATATTCGGAAACCCCAATTTCTCCTTCATTGCAGGACGGGTAAAGTTTGTCTGCCTGAATACCAACGCCATCGAATTCGACTACTCCCGCCCCATTCCCGACTTCGAATTTCTTGCCGCACAGATACGCGACCGTGAAGAGGAATTCGATAAAACCGTTGTGTCCATGCACATACGCCCGTTCTGCAACGAGTTCAACAATAATGTGGCACACGTATTCCAGCGTTACATCAAGGAATTTCCCGGACTGCAGTTCTGTACATCCGCACACGAACACCATCGCTTCGAGAAAGACCTCTTTGAAGACGGGATAATGTATTACATGAGCGACTGCATGAAGAACCGCAATTACTATATATTCACCATAACCCCCGACGGATATGAACGCGAAGTGGCATATTATTAATCATCTGGCATGTGCCGTCGTCTTCTTGTCGGTATGCTCTTTTTCTGCTTTTTCACAAGATATTAGGGAGAACCGTTACGACCGCCGCGTACACCGCTACCGCAGGCATTGGGAGGCCCTGATTCCGACACACACAAAAATTCAGTTTGCCGGCAATATGGGGTTGCTGTCATTCGGTACCGGATGGGATTACGGCAGAAGAAACCAATGGGAAACAGACGTATTCTTCGGAGTATTGCCCAAATACGACTCCAAACGTACCAAGCTGACATTCACCGTCAAGCAGAACTACCTTCCCTGGAGCCTGCCAATCAAGCAAAGCCGTTTCTCTGTAGAACCGCTGGCTTGTGGCATGTATCTGAACACGGTGTTCGGCAATGAATTCTGGGTCAACGAACCGGAACGCTATCCTAAAGGGTACTATGGATTCTCCTCCAAGGTGCGCACCCATGTATTTTTAGGACAGCGCATCACTTACGACATCGACCCGCAACGACGGTTCACGGCCAAAGAAATCACTTTTTTCTATGAAATAAGTACATGTGACCTATATGTAGTCAGCGCCTTCACCAACAAGTATCTGAAACCCAAGGATTATCTGAGCTTGTCGTTTGGCATCAAACTGCAACTGCTATAAGTTCTTTTTTTCAGTACCGCCATGAACTCTTACTGAAGTTGCTGCCAACTAATTTCTGTTTTACTTAAATCTATTCGTTCCACAATCGTTATATTATCGTCCGACAGTTGTTGAATTATCGTCCGACAGCTGTCGGACGATAATTCAACAACTGTCGGACGATTAATTCTTAGTAAGCAAAAATATAGAATAAAGCGGCATAAGGATTTGCTAAATGAGAAGGAGAATCTTAATACTTTGAAAACTGAGAGATTTGCCGAATATAATGCAGATAAATCATTAACTTTGCCCACAGAAAACAGAAATAGTTTATGGCAAAAAAAAACGGAAACATCCTGATTGTCGATGATAACCGAGGCGTACTTACCGCCTTGCAGCTTTTGTTGAAGCCATATTTTGAAGGGATAATCACACTTCCCTCTCCCGTAACCCTGCCCAGCGTATTGCGGGAAAAGTCATGGCAAGTGGTTCTTCTTGACATGAACTTCACCTCGGGCATCAATACCGGCAACGAGGGATTATACTGGCTCCATGAAATAAAAAAGCAATGTCCCGCCCTGCCCGTAGTGCTGTTTACCGCCTATGCCGACATAGACCTTGCCGTACGGGGAATCAAGGAAGGAGCCACAGACTTCGTCGTGAAACCCTGGAACAACCGGAAACTGGTGGAAACCTTGCTGAACGCCGTATCGGCTTCTGAAACAAAATCTCCGGCCAACGGCCCAAATGCCGGACGTACGGCAGAAAACAGCCACCCGCTTGCGGATACCCGCAACATGTATTGGGGAAACAGCCCCGCCATGCAACAGCTTCGTCTTTTGGTGGAAAAAGTGGCCTCTACCGATGCCAATATTCTTATTACAGGCGAGAACGGTACCGGTAAAGAGATGCTGGCACGCGAAATACACTCCCTCTCATCCCGCAACCGGCAGGACATGGTAAGTGTGGATATGGGAGCAGTCACCGAAAGCCTTTTCGAAAGCGAGCTGTTCGGCCACATGAAAGGCTCTTTCACCGACGCCCATGCCGACCGTGCCGGCAAGTTCGAAGCAGCCGCGCACAGCACCCTCTTTCTCGATGAAATAGGCAATCTCCCCTATCATCTGCAAGCCAAACTGCTGACTGCCATCCAACGCCGAAGCATTGTCCGTGTAGGCAGCAACACTACCATTTCCGTAGACATACGGCTGATTTGCGCCACAAACCGCAACCTGCCCGAGATGGTGGCAAAAGGCGAATTCCGCGAGGATTTGCTGTACCGCATCAATACGATACACCTCGAGATACCCTCGTTGCGCGAGCGGCCCGAAGACATCATCCCCCTTGCAGAACTGTTCATCGCCCGCTTCTGCAAGCAATATGACAAACCCTTCGTCAAGCTGACGGACGGCGCCCGCGAGAAGCTTACGCTCCACCCCTGGTATGGCAATATCCGCGAACTGGAACATGCCATCGAAAAAGCCATTATCATCTGTGACAACGACACCCTTCCCGCAGAACTGTTCCAGCTGGCATGGCGAACCGGCACTCCCGAAGCTTCCGCATCCACGCTCGAAGAAATGGAAATGCAGATGATACGGAAAACGCTCGACAAATGCAGCGGAAATCTCTCTGCCGTTGCCGCACAGCTGGGCATCACCCGACAGACGCTGTACAACAAAATGAAGAAGTATGGCCTCTAATTATACATTCCGTGTTGCCGTCAGTCTGGCAGTAGCGCTCCTTGCAGGGGTGATGTGGACTGTCGACATATTTTGGGGCGCTCTCTGCACCGCGCTGCTTCCCATAGTCTTGTACTGGCAGCAGAAGCTATACCGCCATCACGTGCGGAAGGTGCTTTTCATGCTCGACGCCATCGAAAACAACGATAATGCCATCCACTTCTCCGAAACGGAAAACACTGCCGACGCACGCCTCGTGAACCGTGCATTGAACCGGGTTGCCCATATACTCTATAATGTGAAAAGCGAAACAGCACAGCAAGAAAAATACTACGAACTCATTCTGGACTGCGTGAATACCGGTATCCTTGTGCTGAACGACAATGGTGCCGTATATCAGAAAAACAGCGAAGCCCTCCGCTTGCTGGGCCTTAATGTCTTTACCCACGTCAGCCAGCTGAATCGCATAGACCCGCGTCTTTCGTCCCTCCTTGACAATTGCCGGCCGGGAGACAAACTGCAAATGCCTTTCAACAACGAGCGAGGCACTGTAAATATGTCCGTCCGCGTCAGCGACATTACAGTCCGTAAAGAGCATCTGCGCATCCTCGCCTTGAACGACATCAACAACGAACTGGATGAGAAGGAAATAGATTCCTGGATCAGGCTCACCCGCGTACTGACACACGAAATAATGAACGCCGTCACTCCCATAACCTCCCTGAGCGATACACTGCTGGAACTGACCGAGGCACAAGCCTCCAAAGAAGAAATCAGAAACGGCCTGCAGACTATCAGCAGTACGGGCAAAGGCCTGCTCTCTTTTGTGGAATCATACCGGAAATTTACCCGTATTCCCACCCCCGAACCATCCTTGTTCTACGTAAAAAGCTTCATCGAGCGGATGGTCGAACTTGCCCGTCACCAGCACCCCAATGTCCGGGCCACCTTTCATACGGACATCGCACCAAATGACCTTATTCTATATGCCGACGAGAACCTGATATCACAAGTGGTCATCAATTTACTGAAAAATGCCATGCAAGCCATCGAATCGGATAAAAATACAGATAAAGAAGGACATATCAACATACATGCCTACTGCAATGAAGCAGAAACCATACTGATAGAAATTTCCAACAACGGACCTGCCATTCCCAATGACATCGCTGAACACATATTTATCCCCTTCTTTACGACCAAAGAGGGCGGAAGCGGTATTGGACTGAGTATTTCCCGGCAAATCATGAGGCTGTCCGGCGGAAATCTATCTTTATTACCAGGTAAAGAAACCACATTTATTTTAAAGTTCAATTGAACTATTTTAGATTTGTATTTGTTAAACACATTGCATATCTTTGTACTATTATACATTAAGAAAGAGCACATTGCAAACTATATAGCATAGAATTTATGATATTTACAGCAGGAAACATACTACTTATAGGTTCCATATTACTTTTCGTCAGCATCATTGTCGGCAAGACCGGATACCGTTTCGGGGTACCAGCGTTATTACTTTTTCTTGTCGTCGGCATGCTGTTCGGCAGTGACGGATTGGGGTTGCAGTTCCACAACGCCAAAGAAGCACAGTTCATCGGCATGGTTGCCCTCAGCATTATTTTGTTCTCCGGCGGTATGGACACCAAGTTTACGGAGATAAAACCCATATTAACTCACGGCATTGTTTTGTCAACTGTAGGAGTACTACTCACGGCCCTCTTTACCGGATTATTTATCTGGTGGCTGTCTGGCATGAGCTGGACCAACATCCACCTGCCGCTGATAACCTCCCTTTTGCTTGCATCCACCATGTCATCTACCGACTCAGCCTCTGTATTCGCCATTCTGCGTTCACAAAAAATAAACCTGAAACATAATCTGCGCCCCATGCTGGAGCTGGAAAGCGGTAGTAACGACCCGATGGCATATATGCTGACCATCGTGTTGATTCAATTCATCCAGTCCTCCGGAATGGGAGTTCCCCAGATATTAAGCTCTTTTGCCATACAGTTCATTGTCGGCGCTGCAACCGGTTATTTCCTCGGAAAGCTGGCCATCCTTATGCTAAACCGGCTGAATATAGACAACCAAGCACTCTATCCTATCCTATTGCTGTCTTTCATATTTTTCATCTTCTCCATCACCGACCTGCTGAAAGGCAACGGTTACCTGGCCGTGTATATTGCCGGAATGATAGTGGGCAATAACAAAATCATGCACCGGAAAGAGATTTATACCTTTATGGATGGACTGACCTGGCTTTTCCAAATCATCATGTTCCTCTGCCTCGGTCTGCTTGTCAACCCCCACGAAATGTTGGAAGTTGCAGTCGTGGCATTGCTCATCGGCATATTCATGATTGTTGTGGGACGTCCTCTCAGCGTTTTTCTCTGCCTGCTGCCCTTTGGCAAGAGAATCACCCTCAAGTCACGGCTGTTCGTATCGTGGGTAGGATTACGTGGCGCAGTACCCATTATCTTTGCCACCTATCCCGTGGTAGCCAATGTGCCCGGTGCCCATGTCATCTTCAACATTGTATTCTTTATAACCATCGTCTCGCTAGTCATCCAGGGTACCACAGTCTCCCGGGTGGCCCGGCTGCTAAACCTCTCTACCCCGCTGGAAAAAACCGGAAATGATTTTGGAGTCGAACTGCCCGAAGAAATTGACTCCAACCTGCACGATATGACCATTACACAAGAAATACTGGACCAGGCAGATACTCTAAAAGATATGAACTTGCCCAAAGGTACACTGGTGATGATTGTAAAACGCGGAAATGAGTACCTTATTCCGAACGGGACATTAAAGCTTCATGCCGGTGACAAGCTGCTTCTTATTTCGGAAAATGGTAAGGAATAAGAATTACGGATAGGTTTCTATCCGTCCCAAGACAAGAAAAAAGCGGAAACTATTTGCTTTGCATCACTATAAGACCTATCTTTGCGCAGTTTTAACTAAAGTGTGCAACAGCTGAATGGAACAAGAACAAGGGTTCATCGATTATATAGAACAAAGCATTATTAAAAACTGGGATCGCAATGCCCTGACAGACTACAAAGGAGTTACACTACAATACAAAGATGTGGCAAGAAAAATAGCCAAATTCCATATCGTATTGGAAAGTGCCGGTATACAGCCCGGAGACAAGATTGCCGTTTGTGGACGTAACAGTGCACATTGGGCAGTCGCTTTTCTGGCAACGGTTACCTATGGAGCCGTCATTGTTCCCATTCTGCATGAGTTCAAGGCTGACAATATCCACAACATCGTCAACCATTCCGAAGCCAAATTGCTATTTGTCGGCGACCGCGCATGGGAGAATCTAAATGAAGAGGCAATGCCCCAGTTGATGGGGATTGTACTGCTGACGGATTTCACTCCGGTGGTTTGCCGAAATGAACAACTGATGGAGGCTTTCGAACACCGCAACGTCCTCTATGGCGCACGCTTCCCCAAGAATTTCCGTCCCGAGCATATCAGCTACCGCAAAGAGGAGTCGCCCGAAGAACTGGCTGTCATAAACTACACTTCAGGGACTACGGGATATTCCAAAGGGGTCATGCTCCCTTATCGTAGCCTGGAGTCCAATGTAGCCTATTGCCATGAAATGCTTCCCGTACGTCCGGGAGACCATATCGTATCCATGTTACCTCTGGGACATGTCTTTGGCATGGTGTACGATTTCCTGTACGGTTTTTCCGCAGGTGCCCATCTGTACTTCCTTACCCGTATGCCGTCTCCCAAGATTATCGCACAGTCATTCTCCGAAATCAAGCCACGGGTCATTTCATGTGTACCGCTCATCGTAGAGAAGATTATCAAGAAGGACATTCTGCCCCGGATAGACAATAAAATAGGCAAGTTGCTGCTGCGGATGCCCATTGTCAACGATAGAATAAAGGCTGACATGCGCAAAAAGGCAATGGAGGCTTTTGGCAACAATTTCGATGAAATCATTATCGGAGGAGCACCGTTCAATGCGGATGTGGAACGTTTCCTGAAGCAGATAAGTTTCCCCTACACCATCGCATATGGCATGACGGAATGCGGTCCCATCATTTGCTCCAGCCGTTGGGAAACACTGAAACCGGCTTCCTGTGGCAAAGCAGCCACCCGCATGGAAGTGAAGATTGCCTCCCCCGATCCGCAGAACGTGGCAGGAGAAATAATCTGTAAAGGTGCCAATCTGATGCTGGGCTATTACAAGAATGCCGAAGCCACCTCCCAAATCATCGATATAAACGGCTGGCTGCACACTGGTGACCTTGCAACGATGGATGCCGAAGGATATGTCACCGTCCGCGGACGTAGCAAGAACATGCTACTCACAGCCAGCGGCCAGAATATCTACCCCGAAGAAATTGAAAGCAAGCTGAACAACATGCCATACGTATCCGAATCACTCATCCTATTGCAAAAAGACAAACTTGTGGCCCTTATCTATCCCGATTTCGACGATGCATTCGCCCACGGCTTGGAGCAATCGGACGTTGAGAAGATTATGGAGGACAACCGGAATGAATTGAATCTGCAATTACCGGCCTACAGCCAGATTACAAAAGTCAAGATACACTTCGAGGAGTTCGAGAAAACAGCCAAGAAGAGTATCAAGAGATTCATGTATCAGGAGGCAAAAGGATAAGGGGAATGGGGCAAACTGCTCTTTTAACGTTTTCTTTTGGTTAACAAAAATAGAAGCAAAGGAACAAATAGCTAATAAGTGTTATAAAACACACTTTTTTATTTGGATAATTTGCACATTCTCCCAATATCCGTATCTTTGCAATGTGTTTTTCATAGTATTAGATTTAAGGTTAACAAAGGTTGGAGTACAGCGGTACTCCTTTTTTTATGCCCGTAAATCAGATATTCCCGGAAAGCCTCTTCAGTCCCTTCAATACAGATTTATCTTTCACCTCCATGATGCTGATGGCATAGCCTCCACCGGAAGCAGCTTTCAGTTTCAAGACCGTTTTGGGAGAAACGATACCTTTACGGATAACATAAGCTTGCGGATTTGTCTTATAACCGGCATCTTTTGCATCGGCATAGACAGTTGCAATATACTGCTTGTCTGCATCCAGGAAGTCCAGTTTCAAAGTAGAAGCATGTCCGTGCTCACTGCTGGTGCAACCGATAAACCAGTCATTCGTGCCTTTTGCCTTACGGGCAACAGTGATGTAACGTCCCGGCTCAGCTTCCAGATAGCGGCTGTCGTCCCAATCCACAGCCACATCTTTGATGAACTGGAAAGCATCCATGAAACGCTCATAGTTCTCAGGAAGGTCGGCAGCCATTTGTAGAGGGCTGTACATAGTGACATAGAGTGCCAGCTGACGCGCCAAGGTAGTATTGGCATGCGTATGGCTGTTCGGATTCAATTTATTGATGTCCATTTCAAAGATACCGGGCGTATAGTCCATCGGGCCGCCTTGCAGACGGGTAAACGGAAGTATCGTTGTGTGGAAGGGCTTGTTACCAGAGAAAGCCTCATACTCCGTGCCTCGGGCAGATTCATTGCCTATCAGATTGGGATAGGTACGGCATAAACCGGTCGGACGTACCGCTTCATGGGCATTGACCATTATCTTGTGTTTGGCAGCTTCGGTCACGGCGTATAGGTAATGGTTGTTCATCCATTGTCCATAGTGATGCTCGCCACGGGGAATCATATTGCCTACGTAGCCACTCTTTACCGAATTATATCCGTATTTGTTCATCAGCCGGTAGGCGGCCTCCATGTGCCGCTCATAGTTACGGACGGAAGCCGATGTTTCATGGTGCATCATCAGACGGACACCTCTAGAATGGGCATATTCATTCAGATACTTGATGTCAAAGTCGGGATAAGGAGTCACGAAGTCGAAAACATAATCCTTGGAATTACCGAACCAGTCTTCCCAGCCCGTGTTCCAGCCTTCCACCAACACCTGGTCAAAACCATGTTCGGCAGCAAAGTCTATGTACTTCTTCACATTAGCCGTGTTGGCCGGATGAATGCCGTTCGGTTTCATCTTGGAATAGTCCGTATCATCCAGTTTCACAGAAGGGAGGTCAAAAGTATATGCCCAGGGCTTTCCCCCTGCAATCATTTCCCACCATACGCCGACATATTTCACCGGCTTAATCCAGGAGGTATCATCATACTTGCAAGGCTCATTCAGATTGAGAATCAAATTGGAGGCCAGTATCTCGCGGGCATCATCACTGACCATGACCGTACGCCAGGGAGTATGGCAGGGAGACTGCATATATCCTTTATTTCCTTGGGCGTCCGGAGTCAGCCAGGATTCAAAAACGAGGTTCTTGTCATCCAGGTTGAGATGCATGCAGGAGTAGTCCACCAAAGCTGCCTCGTGCAGGTTAAGGTACACTCCATCAGCTGTTTTAAGCTGTATGGAAGTCTGGACACCCGTCGGCGAAAAGACAGTTTGTGACGCATTGTCGCTCACAGCTCCCTGCAGCAGTCCACGGATTTCAGAGAGCCTGGACTCCGTGTAATCATATTCCTGGGTATCATAATCTCCCGGAATCCACCAGGCAGTATGGTCGCCGGTCATGGCAAACCGGGAATGTTCTTCCTTTATCACAAAATAAACCAGATTCTTCTGTTGCGGAAACTCATAACGGAATCCCACGCCGTCATCATATACCCGAAAACGGATATTCATAAAACGAGTGGTAGACGGTTGTTCAAGTTCTACCAGCAATTCGTTGTAGTGGTTGCGGATATCTTTTGTTTCCCCCCACACCGGTTGCCAGGTTTCATCGAAAGTGGAAGTAGAAGTCCTTACTACTTTGAAACCATCCATCAGGCTGGTAGCTCCTTTAAGTTCCAGTCCCAACGTACTGAGATTGATGACAGGGGCCCCTTTATAATCCACCTGATAGGCTGGTCTCCCGTCTTTTGTCAGTTCAAAATCCAGCTTCACCATGCCCGAAGGGGATGAAATGCCTTCAGCATTCCCCGCTAGGGCAGAAAAAAGCAAAGCCGCGCTAAGTACAAATTTCTTCATAATAATGATATGTTTTTTGTGTTAATAGATAAACTCAATGATATGCTCCTTTCCATCATCCGGTAACCTCAGCAGGCAGGTCTCCTGCTTCTTGTCGGGACACCAGGCAGTTATCGTAAACTCTGTCTCCCGATTTTCTTCCAGCTTTCCGACATTCGTTTTCTTGATTTTCTGACCGTCCAGCAAAGCCGTTTTCGGCATCTGTTCCGTATAGATGCAGAACATCAGGTTTCGTTGGCCGGGTAAGCTATATTTCTCACCGGTCCGTGTACCTACTTTCAGCGTATAGCCTTTGTCGGTAGTCTGGCAAGTAATAGGAGTGCGCATGAACTCTCCACGCAAATATCCTAAATCAGTTCCTGCATCTTCATAAAGCGAGAAGGTTGTTTCACTGCCCGCTGCAGCAGGAAATATCTCAAACGTAACCGGATAGACAAGTTTCTCGTCCGTATAGTTCATGACCGGCATTTGGGGTATGATGCTTCCTTGCTTTACAAACATAGGAATAGTATTGAGGGGAGCATCCACCGTCATCCATTGCTCACCGCTATATGCTGTGTGTTTGTTGTTGTAGTCAATCCAAGTTCCTTCAGGAAGATAAACATTTTTATTTCTCGCTCCTTTTTTTACTACCGGAGCAACCAGTAGCTCACTGCCAAACATAAACTGGGCATCCGTAGAGAACGTTTCCATATCTGCCGGATATTCCAGAAACATCGGTCGCATGAGGGGCAACCCCGTTTCGTGTGCTTCGCGGGCATACGTATAGATATAAGGCAAAAGGCGATATTTCAATTCGATGGCTGTCTTGGCATTCTTCTCGGACTCTTCGCCGAACAGCCACGGCTCCACAGCCACGTTGCCCTCATGATGAATGCGGCTCAGGGGATTGAAAGCGCCCATCTGTATCCACCGCGTATAAAGTTCAGCCATCGCAGGATAATCCTCTATATCTCCGCAATAACCGGTAATGTCACAAGTAGTAAAAGGAATAATTCCCAAACCGGCAGACAACAATACCGGAATCTGATTGGCCATCTGCCCCCAGCCCTGCGTCACGTCATCACCGTTTCCACAGTCACCAGTCCAGCCGAAGGTATAGCGTTGCAAGCCCGCAAAAGCGGCACGTGTCATCTGAAATACGCGACGGTCAGGATTCCGTTTTTCAAACTGCTCCTTCACCACCTTATCCCACGTAAGACCATAAACATTGTGAATCTCATCATGCATGCCCAAATGGTGTTTCATCACCAGCCGTTCTGTCTGCTCCTCATTGCTCCAGGCAGGTTCACCCATATCAGTCCAGAAACCGGCAATGCCATCATCAATGGGCTTCTGCTGATAAGCTCCCCACCAGTCTGCCACAGCAGGAAGGGTGAAGTCTACTACGCCACAATTACCGCCCCAGGGCCAGGGCATGTCATAACTCTTGCCATCGGTGGAGTCCTTTACCAGATACCCTAACCTATCGGCTTCCTCCCATTGCCGCTTATTGGCTTGTGAAATGACTGGATCTTGCGAGACTACCACCTTGAATCCCATATCCTTGAGGTCTACAAGCATCTTTTTCGGATTCTCGTAATTCCCTTTCCGCCACTCGAAATCCTGCAAATATTGTGTCCAGCCGATGTCCTGGTAAATAACATCACAAGGAATTCCGCGTTTGCGATAGCCTTCGGCTATTTCATAAGACAATTTCTCGCTCGTCAGCAGTCCCCGGCATTGTGCAAAGCCCAATGCCCATTTAGGAGGCATTATGGGTTTTCCCGTCAGGTCGACATATTGTTTCATGATTTCCTTATAATCCTTCCCGAAGATGAAATAATAAATCATCTCTCCCCCAGGAGCCTCGAAACTGTAGTAATCGCGGCTTTCCGTACCAAACTTAAATTCGGTTTTATACGTATTGTCCAGGAAAATACCATAACGATAACTGCTCATAAAGAACGGAATACTCTTGTAGAGCGGATCCTCAACGATGCTATAACAAGGCTTGTCGCTATTCCACATCTTGTAGGCTTCACCCCGACGATCCAGCTTGCCGGTCTTTTCTCCCAGGCCGAAGAAGTGTTCATCGCGACGAAGAATCTTGTATTCCAGTTTGCGTTGTCCGTCACTGATATGTCCTTTATCGGCATAATCACTGAACAGCAGTTTCTGATACTTGTCGAATATCTGTAAGTTAAACGGGGATTTGTTTACCCGAATGCGAAGCTTGGGAGTAAAAATCTCGTAACAAGCATTCTGCTCGTCCACATGAACAGTACCCACATCTTCCAAGTCCTCATTAACAACGGCAAAAGAAGGATTATTGCGCTGGAAACTTCCATCGGGAGAAAACCAGATACGCACCGTAGACTGGCTGCACAGGCGCAATTGTATGGCAGAACTGTCATTCAAATGAAAGGTCACACTCCGCTCGTTGCTGGTATAGGACGTACAGTCTCCAGTACGGCTCTGCGCATATGCACATACCGTAAATGCACAGACCGTGAAAAATAAAAGTATATATTTCTTCATTACCATAATCTGTTTGTTCCTTAATAAAATATTTTACTCCATCACAAGCATTGTCCAGTACTTCAGCAAAGGCAAGGTAAAGGTAACCGTACCGTCTTTCTGTTCAAACACCAGTTCCTGCGAAGCACCGGCATGGAAATCGGGCGATGCAACCCATATCTTGTTCACTTTGCCGGAAACATTCATCTTCAGCGGTACGTCAGATACCAAGCGCGGTTCAGGCATTGTCCCATTCAAATCCCTCCAACTCAAATTATCTGCATTGAGGAAGTTAAGCAAATGAATGACTTGCCTGCCATTTACATTTTTGGCATAAACAGTGATGGCAGACTTCTGCGGTGGCCACACATTCAGAGAAAGATTCTGTGTGGCATCCGTACAAGTCAAAGAAACAGCTATCTCCGCCTCCGTATCCTTGTCACGAAGTAGATTCTGATAAGCTGTCATAAAGTCATAATAACGAATCATGGCTGTTTTCAGTACATCGTTCATTTGCAAAGCCGTACTTGGAAAATACTCTTGACATAGCATGTGGTCGCCCAATTCCAAATGTGAACCACCCAATGCAAACATTACGGCATCCGTCAGCAGCACACCCGGTGTATTGAACTCACCGGTACTGCTACCTGCCTTGTCATAGTTCATGTATGCGGCAAACACCGTTTTCAAGGTATGGTTGCCATACTGGTCGTTCGCTTTGATAATGGTGTGCAGATCCTTGAAGCCTGCCTCATCGCCCCATACTTCATTATAAAGGAAATCCACTTTACCCGTACCAGCTATCTGGGAAGCTCCATAGCTGGAGACGGCATTCATCACCAAACGCTTGTCCGGATGCTTCTGTTTCATGGCTTCGATGAACGAGGCATATCCCTTAGGCAGATTTACCTTATTGCCATCATAGTCATAGCGGTCACCCCGGTTTCCCAGTTGGTCTATCTGATAACCGTCAAAGTCCAGATTGGCATAAACATCATCGTTTTTCTGGGCAATATATGCCTGCCATTCCGTATTGGTGGGATTGAGCAGGAAGATATTACTTTTCCAACTGGAGGGCAAGTCATGCGAATCCTTATCCATACGTCCCGTGTTCTTGAATATGTACCATTCTTCCTTTACTCCGTCGGAAACGGCATCGTCCAAAGCTCCGAAACATAGATTGTAAAACATGGACTTCATGCCCAGGCTGTGTTGTGTAGAGATATACTTCTTCACTACCTCGGTATAGACCTCCCGGTTGGCAATGTCCTTATAGACCTCGTCCAGATGCTCACGCGTACCACCTAACGGCCAGTGATGCTTGTTGTGCCAATCCTGAAACTGTACCCCGTTAATGTGGCAACGGTTCAGGAAAGCCATCTCCTTCTCTATCACTCCATCCACCTTTTTCGAAGCATCAAAAGTGGCAACGAAACCATAACGTGGAAAACGTGTCCAGTCACTGGATACATCTACGGCAATAGTACCAAGAATAACCTCTGTTCCATTCTCTTTTGTACGGTATACATCCACCAGATAACCGGTATAATCGGTTGCCGGAGCAGTCCAAGTCCAAGTAGTACCGACAGCAGCCTGCTCCGATACAACCTTGTCCATTGTCCGGTAGCGGATTTTAGCTCCGGCAGGAAGGGCGTCAGCTGTAAAAGAAACACTCTCGCCCGGCCGGTAACATGCCTTGTCGGTAGTGAGATTGACCGTCAAGTCCGAGGTGACTGGGGTTACTTCCGTAACCCCTCCACTCTCTCCGCCTCCACCGGTACCGCTACCGGTATCATCACTCTCCTTGCTGCATGCAACCAGCAGCAAGGCTACCATTGTTGTATAAACTATCTTCTTCATCTATTGTAGATACTTATTGTTTCACGATTGAAATTGTCTCTTCCAGCTGATTCAAAGTAATCAGATAGGAACCTGCTGTCGTAATCTTCCACTTCTGGTCGATGCCGCCTACCATCACGTCCAGATATTGCGCTTTGAACGCTTCGTCTGATTTATCAAGGAAAAGCATCGGTTCAGTTTCTCCGGCAGGCTGTTTGTCTGCTACAGCCGGCATGAACCAGGCTCCATTCCAATCTTCCTGCTTATCACAAGTAAATTTCAACTCACCGGCATTCAGCGTACCTTTCCAAGTGAACACATACGGATTATCCGTTGTCTGCATCGGCGTAGCATCACCAATCGTCCAACCGGCCGGAGTAGCATCACCTACCATATAAATCATCTCATACGGAGTAAATTCGCTCATCATCATGCGTTCCTTACCACTACGGATATCCATGCAAATCTTGTAGGCCTTGCCGCATTCCCCGTCTTTCAGCACCCATTTATTGTCCGGGTCGAACCCTTTCACAAACACCACTTCTGTATCGGTATAAGCAGCATCGGCGTTCTTGGCCTTATACATATTCTCCCAACTTCCATCGGAGGTTCCGAACTTGAATTCCCCTCCTTTGCCCACTTCGAAGAACTTGCCGAAGCGGAACAAGTATGGGTCGAGCACATCTTGTTTCATCTTCACGAATCCCCAATCCGTAGCGTTACCCACAAAATAAAGCTGGTCGTAGGCAGGTGCCAACGTCTCTGTCTGGGTCAATGTAAGAACACCGGTAAACAGATTGGCCTCGACGATGTAATTATGATCTTCCTCGACAATAAAAGGTATGTCCGGCTGGTCATCACTGCTACGAAGCATCAGCAAGCCGTCTGTTCCCTTGTTGTAAGAGGGCAGGAATGAGCCTAAGGTCGTGATGAACTTAAATTCACCCGCAACAAGTCGGCCCGTCCATGTAAAGATACCATTGTCCTTGCGGATCATTTCTGTCGCATCATCGGCACTCCATCCGCCCGGAGTGGCACTACCTATAAGATAAAGGGTGGATGTAAGCGGTTTATAAGCAGTAACGCTGAAAGCAGTGATAGATACCTGCTTTTCGTCCCGTTCCGTTACAACAGCTGTCAACCGCGCCTCCAGCGAAATGTTCTCCCCGGCAGTTGCCCCAAAATGGTTGCGCAGGATGTCATTCAATTCCTCCACGCTCTTTTTCCATGAGTATTCTTGTACGGCATTCTCCACAGCCACATAAGAGTTTGCAAAATTACTGCCGGCCTTTGCCAGTTCCAACGTATAGGATATTTTATTGCCCGTCCCATAATTGGTTCCCGTAGTCCAGGAAAGCTCCAGGGCATCATCGGCATGTGCCTGCTCATTCAAAACAACTTCCGTCTTGCTGGCCGTCAGTACAAGTTCATTCTGTCCTTTATCCAATTCCATGTAATCATCATCTACACAAGCAGATAAGGCTGCACAGCCCAGTAAGGCAAATACAAGGTGTGAAATATATTTCTTCATATTCTTCTGATTAAATTAATTAATAACCCGGGTTCTGCACCATTAAGGTATTAGCATCCATCTCCGTCTGCGGAATAGGGAACAGCAAGCGGTTCTTGTTCACGTTGCTCTTTCCAATGGAATGCAGGAATTTAATGGCATACTCTCCATTGTTGACACGAATCATGTCGAACCAGCGATGCCCTTCGAAAGCTAGTTCCATGCGGCGCTCATGGATAATCTTTTCACGCATGGTTTCCTGTGACAAGCCCGAAACCTCCGGCAGTCCGGCACGCTTACGTACAATATTCAAAGGAGCGGCAGCCTGGTCAGGGCGTCCCATTTCATTCAAAGCTTCGGCCTTCTTCAGCAGGACGTCCGCATAACGATAAATTACGAAGTTCGCAGGATTGGTGTTATACTCCGGAGAAACCGTTTTCGACACTAGGAACTTGCGTACATTGTATCCCGTATTGGAATAAGAGCTTTTGTAAGCCTTACCGTCAAAGTCCGGACATCCGGCATAAAGCACGGTCAAATCCTTACGTTTGTCACCGCTCTCATATTGCCCCACAAATTCTTCTGTAGGCTGGTTCCAGCCATAACTTCCGGCAACAAAATCCGAATTACGGGGCCCCATGAAAGTGGAAAGCCAGGAAGACTGCGGGTTGTTCCCCCAGAAATCATATTCCGTATTTCCCGAATACTGGACTTCGAATAAAGATTCCGGCCCGTTATTGACCAATGCATCGAAATTGTCCTCATACTTGCAGGAAGAAAGGTCATACCCCAAATTTGTTATCTCATCACACAAATCAGACACCTCCTGATAATATTCCGTATGATTAGGAGCCAGCGTCAGATAAATATCTGCCAACATGGCCAAAGCTGCATCTTTGCAAGCACGTCCCACATTTTCGTCGTCGTAAGAAGACTTGGCAGGAAGCAGGTCAACCGCATTCTTACAATCGGAAATTATCTGGGCATAAGTCTCTTCGACTGTAGCGCGTGCAATGTCTGTCGGTTCTCCCGGATTATAAGGAGCCAAACGCAGTGGAACACCACCGTACAGACGTACCAGCACATAGTAATAATGTGCACGGAGAAAATAAGCCTCTCCCAGACAGCGGTTCTTGATTCTCTCTGACACGGCTTCAGCCTCCAAAAGACTATTCAACACAATGTTGCATTGTCCTATCCCCACCCAGGGAGAACGCCACATGTACAATGCCATCCCATTGTCACTCTGCGTAATGAAGTTAGAAGCTTGTATCGTTTCAAGACCATCAGTACCGCCACCGGCACCAACCAAGCTATTGCCTGCCACAATATCCAATGTCCAGATACGCTGGTTGTACATATTGGAAGACTGAAGGGTGCGATAGCAGGCATTGGTCAGAGCAATGGCCACATCATCGGTCACCGTCGTTTCCGGGTCAACCGTATTTTTAGGAGACTTGTCCAGGAAGTCGCTGCAGGAAGCCAGCAGCAATACCGCCAGCATATATAGTAAATTTGTTATCTTTTTCATATCCGAGTCAATCATTAAAAGTTAAAGTTTAATCCTACACTGAACGTACGGGAGATGGGGTAACGATTCTGATCTATTCCGTTAATACCCACTTCGGGGTCGAAACCGGAATATCCGGTGATGGTAGCCACATTCTCACAAGAGAGTGAAAGGCGTGCATTCTCAATCCGGGCTTTCTGCAACCACTGCTTCGGGAAAGTATATGAGAGTGTGATATTCTTCAAGCGCAGATAAGAACCATTCTCCACAAAGCGATCTGATACGCGTGTATTCTGATTGGGGTCGCCGAACACGGCACGCGGCATCGAATTACTGGTGCCCTCTCCTTGCCAACGCTCCAGTACGTCGATAGTCTGGTTATAGGCAGCTGCCATACCGGTATTGTCGATATTGTTGGCATTGTATATCTTATTTCCGGCTATACCTTGCAGGAAAACTAAAAGTTCGAAACCTTTATAGGAAAGGCTGTTGTTCATGGAGAACAGCCAACTTGGGTTCGGGTTGCCGATAACGGTACGGTCATTGTCATTGATAACACCGTCGTTGTTCAAATCCCTGAAACGAATATCACCCGGCTCAGCTCCCGGCTGCACGGCATGTGCATTCACTTCGGACTGGTTCTGGAAGATTCCGTCAGTAACATAACCATAAAAAACGTTGATGGGATAGTCCTTTGCCAGCATCGTTATATAAGAGTTATTGATTTGATTAATGTAATACGGAACGTCGCTGTTCAAATCCTTAATTTTATTCTTGTTGTAAGTGGCGGTCAGATTCGTTTCCCATCCCAGTTCACCCGTCAGGTTGATGGTATGCAGGCTCATTTCAATACCTTGATTACGTACTTTTCCGGCATTGGTATACGTGGTTGTAGTATCTTCAAATCCCGATGTGATGGGGATAGACGCCTTTACCAGCATGTCTCTCGTCTCCTTCAGATAAGCATCGAACGAGAACATAACGCGTGAATTGAACAGTGAGGCATCAAAACCGATGTTGGTTTGTGCCACCTCTTCCCAATGGATATACGGGTTAGCGAGGGTAGAAGAAACCAGCGCTGTCTGATTGCCGCTCGAAATGCCAAAAGGATATACACTAGTATTGTAGGATGCCAGATAGCTATAGTTTCCAACACTTGCCTGACTACCGGTCACACCGTATCCCACACGCACTTTCAAGTCATTGATATAGTCGTTTTTTGGAAACCACTCTTCCTGAGAAGCGCGCCATGCCACAGATACGGAAGGAAAAGTACCCCAGCGATGTTTCTTACCGAAACGGCTGGAACCGTCACGACGAATGGTTGCTGTCAGCAGATAGTGGTCTTCGTAAGAGTAGTTGACACGTGCCATGCAAGAGAGCAACGCCCACTCTGTCTCGTTTCCACCGATGGCATACATTTCCTCGCCATTATCCATTTCGTGCACATTGTCGAACATAAACACATTCTTCTGCGCATTCAAGTAGTCGTGTGTGTTCCATTGGGCAGACATACCGGCCATCAATCCCACACGATGTTTTTCTGCAAAAGTATGGTCGAATAGGAAATAGTTGTCCCACAGATAGGTGAACGACTTATTGTCGCTCTTATAGCGTGAAGTCTCTTCTGTGGGAGTAGGTTTCCAGTTATACCTGGGAGTAAAGTTGTCTATGAACCAGAATTTGGCATCATAGCCGAAGGTACTTTTAAATTTGAGCCATTTGGTAAAAGTAAGTTCTGCCGTCAAGTTGGCCAGGAAGTTGTATCCATCAGTCTTACTCTTATTCAGCTCCGTCGGCCCAATGGGATTGCGCGTGCTGCCATACCATTCCGAATTACCATCAGGGCCACTCCAACTGCCATCTTCATTCTTCACCGGATAAATGGGGAGCGCTTTCAGTGCGTCGCCTATATTATAGCTGCCCGACTTCTTCGTATCGGCACTGAACGTAATGTTATTGGAGAACTTCAACCATTTCAAGACTTGCGCATCACTGTTGGACTGGAATGTGAAGCGACGGTAATTCACACTCTTCACGATACCGGACTGATCCAGAAAACCACCGGACACATAATAATGGGATTTCTCGTTACCGCCGGAATAACTTACCGTATAGTTCTGCATCACACCCGTACGGAGCAATTCATCCATCCAGTCGGTACCTGCACCCAATTCAGAAGGATTGGCCCATTCCGGATTAGGATTGCGTCCACTGTTCACCATCATGTCATTACTCAACTCGGCATACTGCGCCGCGTTCAATAAAGAAGGTACGTTCGTAGCATTCTGGAAAGAGTAATTGGCAGATACAGCAAGTTTTCCTTTTCCTTCCGTACCGCGTTTGGTGGTAATCATCACAACTCCATTGGCTCCCCGAGAACCGTAGATGGCTGTGGCCGAAGCATCCTTCAATACATCCAAACGTTCCACATCGGCCATATTCAAGGAAGACAAGCCCAAGTCGGTAGGCACTCCGTCAATCACGACCAGCGGGTCGCAGTTGTTGATAGAACCCAAACCACGAATCTTGATGGACACATTGTCTCCCGGTTTACCGGCATCTACAATCTGTACACCTGAGATTTTTCCCTGGATGGCTTGTCCCAAATTGGATACGGGGGAATCCTTGATATCCTTGTTACCGATGGAGGACACTGCTCCTGTAAGGTCGCTTTTCTTCATGGTGCCATACCCTATCACCACCACTTCATCCAGCATTTCGGCATCTTCAGACAAAACTACCTGAAGCTGTTTCTGTCCTTTCACCTGAACCTCCTGGGTCTTATAGCCTACAAATGAAACGACAAGGGTACCGTTCGGAGACATATTCAAGGAAAAATCACCGTCAATACCGGTTATTGTCCCATTTGTGGTTCCTTTTTCCATTACACTGGCGCCAATAACCGTTTCACCGGTCTGGTCTTTCACTACACCTTGTACTGTAATTTGCTGCGCGAACATGCACATCGGAAGTAACATCCCTATCAGACAAACCATCATCCGTAGCCTGCCGATTGGCATTTTGTACTTTTGCATAATATAAGAATTAAAAGTTAATAATAAAAACATAAATCACATGTGTCACTCTTTCCAAAGAGGAACAATGCAAATGTATCAGATAAGAGAGGTCAATAGTGGGAGAAAGAGTAAAAAAGTAGTGTATTACACCATTAAAACAGATTTAAAATTCTATTTATCAATAACATATAAAATCATTATACAACTAAAAAAGTAGTGGAAATATAAACGTATAAGAGACACTTTCAGGCTTCAAAATCCCTAATTTCAGTTCTTCGACTTGCCAATTTTCATCACTTCCTGTTCCAATAAGTCGCGGTCACCGGCAGCTTTATTGCGGACTTTCGTACGATAGTTATAAATAGTAGTAACGGAATACCGAAGGAATTGGGCTATCTTCACGCTGTCAGTAATACCCAAACGTATCAATGCAAAGATACGCAACTCTGTATTCATCCGTTCGCCATTTTTCAGGGATATTTGCTCATTATCGGCAAGCAGGGCATTGAAGTCTTCTACAAAAGTAGGAAACAGCTGCAGGAAAGTATTGTCAAAGTTGGCATAGAATTCCTTCAATTCTCCTTCTATGAATTTGGAAGACTTGATGTTCTTGTAGAGTTCCTCCACATTTCCGGTAGCGGCAATCTTTCCCAGCGACCGGCGGTAATTGTCCATCTTTTCCAAATAGACCGAGCACTGATCCATATATCGGCCGATATACTCCTCCTTCAGATAAGAGTTTTCAGCAATGCTATGGTTCGCCTCCTTGAGCTGTGCATTGGAGAGATGAAGCTCATTGTTCAGCTCCTTCAGCCGTTTGTTGGCATCAATCACTTCTCTGCGGGCAGCAGCCACTTTCTTCATCTGCTTGTACACATAGAATATGGCAAGCAACAGAAAAAGTGAAAGCAGGCTGATAGATACCAGTGCCCATTTCATCTGCTCTTGCTGCTTCTCTGTCTTTTGCTGGTAAGCATCATTAATGATAGGAAAGATTTCCAGAATCTCCAGCTTGCGCAATCGGGCATTGCAGGCGGCTGCGTCTTCCATACATATCTTCACATAAGAATAGGCACGCTCGATATCCCCTTCCTGGTAAAGCAGTACCGCGAGCTTGCGCAAAGAGACATATTCACGGACAGCGGTTTTCATATCCGCTATAGCAGAAACAATCAGGTATTCCTTTTCCTTCTCCTTGTCACCTTTCAGACGGTAAGACTCTGATAAAGTATAGGCACAAATCGCAACGTCGTGTTCATAGTCCTTCTGCTGTGCCAGATAATCTGTCAGCAAACGGATGGCCTTGTCACATTCATTGCGTACATTATACTGGTCGGACTGAATCAAGGTATGTATCAGAAGATTATCTTTATTGACCAGCAACAACGAATCACGATATCTGTCCGTAAGCTCCGCATAAAGCTTCTTTTCATATTCCGTCACAGCATAATCGGCCATAAGGCCATAGACCGTACGATAGATATGGTAGTAATATGGACGGATAGCCTCCGATAACCGATTTGCATGAATATTCTGCATTAAATCCATAACCTCCTTATACATACCGGTCATTCCCAAAACATCTGCTTTATTCATGCGGGCATTGTCTATGTATCCCGGGTTTCCAAGACGTATGGCTATCCGTTCCCTCTCCTCGGCCACGTACAATGCAGAATCCGTATTGAACGAACGGTACTCATCCAGCAATGTGCCAAGAATGGCAAAACGTTCTTCAGCCGGTATCTGCCGATACAACTGTCTTTTCAGCTCCACCAGCTTCAGCTCTTTCTGCTCCATATATATGGGACGCTCCTTTATCACCCGGTCCAGTTTCAGCAGCAAAGAATCCGCCCGGCTGCTGTTTGCAGCATAAAGGCGGCACATATAGATGGTACAAAGACACAAGAATATAATTATATTTTTCATACGGCTTTCTGATTAGTCAAAGGCAATACTTTTTGAGAATCCTCATGCAAAAGTAATTAAAATACCATAAAATCCTATTCTACTATCATTAAAAGCTCGAAAGCAGAGTGATAAAAGGGCATACTGCAAGCAAAAGATTTAAAATATTGAATTACCTTTACGGAGAATTCAAAGATAGACCATATCATAATATCATCCGATTATCATGGATATACACACATTCATTGCCAATTATCAGGAAGCTTTCGGCCAACGTGCCGAACTCCCCATCGCCTTTTGGTATTCAGACCGAATGGAGGCATCTACAGAGAAAGTAACCGGTTGTCTCTTCAAATGTATGAAACAAGTCAGAGACGGTAGAACCGTCAGTCTCAGCAACGAAACAATCGCCTGCGGAGGAGGTAAGTTCTATACCGGATTTACAGAAATGCCCGAGCGCGTCCCGGGTTTCGTCTCCTTGAAAGAGAAATACAAGAAGACTCCCGAAATGGTGGTAGATTTTATCAGTGAACTACAGATTCCCAGAGCCGACAAGACCTACCTGCATTTTGCCCGCATAGACAAGATACCTTCCTTCGACGAAGTAGAAGGCGTGCTGTTCCTGCCCACGCCCGATATACTATCCGGGCTGGCGACATGGGCTTCTTTTGACAACAATGCATTAGATACCGTGGCAGCTCCATTCGGCTCCGGATGTTGCTCCGTCATCACCCAAGCCACCATTGAAAACCGGAAACAAGGGAAACGTACTTTCCTGGGATTCTTCGACCCCTCCGTCCGCCCATACTTCGAAGCTGATTTATTAAGCTTCACTATCCCCATGTCGCGGTTCAAGGAGATGTATCACACCATGCGTGAAAGCTGTCTGTTCGATACACATGCCTGGGAAAAAATCAAGGAAAGAATACAGCTTTCCCAATCAGGAGACGTGCATATTCTCCCCTCTCCCATTTCCTTCCCCCTGCTTCCGGACATTTATCTGCAAGAAATCAGAATAGAAGATGCCGCAGCCATCTACTATGCCATCGACACACACCGGGATTACTTAAGAACATGGCTGCCATTCGTGGATAATATGCGTACGATAGCTGATGAAGAAGCTTTTTTACGCCAGGCACTATCCGCTCCTGCCGAACGGTATGAACCTATATTCGGCATTTGGAACCAACAACATGAAATCTGCGGACTGATAGGTTTCCATTTCTCCGATTTCGACAACCACCGTACAGAACTCGGCTATTGGCTACTGCCGGAATACCAGCACCGGGGCATCATTACTGAAAGTGTCCGCAAGTTGTGCCTGTGGGCCGTACAAGAAAAAGAGATGAAACGGATACAAATTCGCTGTGCCGTGGATAACGCAGCCAGTAATGCTGTACCGGTTCGCCTCGGTTTCATCCATGAGGGAACAGAACGTTGCGGAGAACTGCTGGCTTCCGGAGAATATACAGATATACATATATACAGCATCTTGAAAGAAGAAGTGCTAGCCCATCTCAAACGATAATATATATATCAACGACTATTGAAATTATACATGGAACAACAACCTCATCTCAATGACCACAACAAGCAGGAGTACCCTCCCATGCACACAACGGAGCATATCATCAACCAAACCATGATAAGGTTATTCAGTTGCGGCCGCTCCATATCAGCACACATCGAACGGAAGAAGAGCAAGCTGGACTATCGTCTTGCCGACTGCCCTGCCGAAGAAGAAGTAAAGAAGCTGGAAGAAGCCGTAAACGAGGTTATCGCCTGGCATCTGCCCGTCACAACAGAATTCATCACGCAAGAGGAAGCACAAGGACGTTTCGACCTGAAGCGCCTGCCCGACAGTGCCTCCGAAACGGTACGTGTCGTGAAGGTAGGCGATTACGACGAATGTCTCTGCATCGGAGCACATGTAGAAAATACATCGGAAATCGGAACTTTCAAAATCATCAGCCACGATTGGGACGAAGAAGCAAAGCGCTGGAGAATGCGTTTTAAACTAGTCTGAAAAGAAAATCTCCCGCTGCACAAAATGCAACGGGAGATTTCATATCCATAGACAAATGTGGAACTATTTCTTTTTCCCTTTCAGGAAACGGTCTGTCAGCCACCTGCGCACCGGTGCGTCGTACAGTTTCAAACAAGCATAAGCAAGGACAACGGCTCCAACGAAAGTCAGTATCATATAAGGAATACCTTCCACCATTGTGGCGTTATTATTGCATACCCAAGCCGTATAAGTATATACCAGCGGATAATGGGTGATATAAATCGGATAGGAAATATCTCCCAGGAACTTGCATACGGCAGTAGAGCGCTTACCGGTCACCTTGCCGCCCGCTCCCATTGAAACAATAACCGGAAAGATGCAGATAATGCAGAAAGCCTCGTAAAGCCCGTTCATCCAGTAGCCGTCCTCACCTCCGATACGGGGAATGGAAAGAACCACCACAATCAGCAGGCTACACCACCAGAAAGCACGCCTTTCAAGCCGTATCAGCCAGCCGAGGCGTGACAGAAGTAATCCGCCGAAGAACGGATACATCAGCCGGACCATCCCCACATACTGCTGTTCCCAGTTCAAAGCCCAACCACCCACAATATCGCCGGCAGGAGCAGTCAGGCAACGGTATATCGTGAAACAACCTGCCACAAACACCAGCACCGATAAGGCCACCTTATTGAACTTGCGCACAAACAGCGCATACAGAATATTACCGATATATTCATAATAGAGCGACCATGCCGGGCCATTCAACGGGTGCATCTCCGTCCAGCCGCGAATGTCGAACTTCAACGGAAGGGGGAGCAATGTGCAGCCCAGCAACATCACCAGCAGCATTGTTCCGATGGACGTATTCTCGATAGGCGGAAAACAAGGCGATTCCTGCAAATAGAAAAAGGCAGCTCCCACAATACTCCCCATAATCACCATAGGATGCAGGCGGATGATACGGCGTTTGAAGAAAGTGCCCACGGTCATCCGGTTCCAACGGTCATCATAAGCATAACCGATAACAAAACCGGAAAGCATGAAGAAGAAATCTACGGCCAGATAACCATGATTGATGATTTGAGCAAGATGGCTGCCTCCTGCATGTGCTTCAAAAAGATGGAAGATAATAACCATGACAGCTGCCACGCCACGAAGTCCGTCAAGAATCTCATAATGCGGTTTCGAGGCAAGATAAGTAGTCCGTGTATTCATTCTGATGTAAGATGTTTATTATTTACGCACAAAGATAGGAGTTTTTTCCAATAATAAAACTGATAAATATCAGATAAGCTCCATCAATAAATTGACAGGAACGGCTATCCTATACGGGAGCCTGATGGTCGGTCGCAAGAGTCGGCTTCCAATGCCAGCATCCCCTGTTTGGCTGCCAATCCACCGGCATAGCCTATCAGCCTATGGTTGCTGCCCACCACCCGATGGCAGGGGATGAATATCGAAAGGGCATTCGCCCCATTGGCAGCCGCCACCGCGCGCACGGCTTTCGGATGGCCCAGCTTTCGTGAAAGTTCGCCATAGGACATGGTCTTTCCGTAAGGGATGTTCTGCAACTCCTGCCACACCGTCTGCTGGAATTCTGTTCCGACAGCAAGCAGTGGAACATCGAATATGGTCCGCTTACGGGCAAAATACTCATCCAACTGGATGATTGCCCGCGAAATAACTTCCGAAGTGCCTTCCTCATAATCGGCATGCAGTGCCTGCCGTATGCGCTTATCAATGGTCATTCTACGTTTCCCGTTCAGCATCCAGTCGCATAGGCAGAGTTTATCGCCGGAAGCGCCGAGGAGCAGGTCGCCATAAGGAGATTGATAGTATTGGATTAAAATTGTTTCCATCGAACTAATATTAAAAACACAATTGGGTATTAAAATAAATCAGAATGTGTTCCTGTATTGAGCAGAAGCAATGTTAATTCCTTATCATCCTGCTCCCATATCAATAACCCATCTGGCCTGACATGGCACTCCCCCCGCATCGCGCAAATTGCCCGGGCAGAAGATGAGGTTTGTATTCTGAAGGTAAGCTTCCCGTTTCTTGTAGAATTTCAATAACCTTCTGCAACAACAAGAGATTCAGCCCCCGCTTCTGGCATCTCATTTGTAGTCCGCCCACGACTTAATGGCCAAGTCATCCGGCGTCATCGTGCAGAATGCATTGATGAACGCACTTGCCAGACGGGCATTCGTTATCAGCGGAATATTAAGGTCGATGGCAGCGCGGCGTATCTTGTAGCCGTTATCCAGCTCGCCTGCGGTGAGGTTCTTCGGGATATTGACCACCATGTCTATTTCCTTGCGGTGCAGCATGTCGAGTGCCTGCGGCTGTCGTTCGGGTTCGCTGGGCCAGTAGACGCGTGTATTCTCCACGCCATTCTCCGTAAGGAAGTTGCTGGAACCACCTGTGGCAAATATCTTATACCCCTTCTTCTGAAGCATACGCGCGGCAGAAAGCATGTCCACCTTCTGCTTCGGAGTACCGGTAGAAAGCAGGATATTCTTCTCGGGAATGCGGTAGCCCACGGAGAGCATCGCCTTGAGAATGGCGCAGGAAGTATCGCTGCCGATGCAACCCACCTCTCCCGTGCTTGCCATATCCACACCCAGCACCGGGTCTGCCTTCTGCAGACGGTTGAAGGAGAACTGGCTCGCCTTGATGCCTACATAGTCCAGGTCGAACAGATTCTTGTCCGGCTTCTGCACGGGGAGGCCAAGCATCACTTTCGTAGCCAGCTCAATAAGGTTTATCTTTAGCACCTTGCTGACAAACGGGAACGAACGGCTGGCACGGAGGTTACACTCAATCACCTTGATATCGTTTTCACGGGCCAGGTACTGGATGTTGAACGGACCGGAGATATTCAGCTCACGGGCTATCTCGCGGCTGATGCGCTTGATGCGGCGAACCGTCTCGACATACAACTTCTGCGGCGGGAACTGGATGGTAGCGTCGCCGGAATGTACCCCGGCAAACTCGATATGCTCACTGATGGCGTACGCAATAATCTCACCGTCCTGCGCCACAGCATCCATCTCCACCTCCTTGGCATGCTCAATGAACTGGCTTACCACTACGGGGTGTTTCTTGCTGACATTCGCTGCCAGCCTCAGGAAACGTTCCAGTTCCTCCCGGTTGGAGCAGACGTTCATCGCGGCACCGGACAATACATAGGAAGGCCGAACCAATACCGGGAAGCCCACTTTATCCACAAAGGCGTTGATATCCTCCAGAGAGGTCAGCGCCCGCCATTCGGGCTGGTCCACACCGATGCGGTCGAGCATGGCGGAGAACTTGTCACGGTCTTCGGCATTGTCGATGCTCTTGGCGCTTGTACCGAGGATAGGTACCTTCTGCGCATCGAGGCGCAAGGCTAGGTTGTTAGGAATCTGGCCGCCGGTAGAAACAATCACTCCGTGGGGATTCTCCAGTTCGAGAATATCCATCACGCGCTCGAAGGTAAGCTCGTCGAAATAAAGGCGGTCGCACATATCATAGTCCGTAGACACGGTTTCAGGATTATAGTTTATCATGACACTGCGGTAGCCCTCCTTGCGGATGGTGTTCAGAGCCTGCACGCCACACCAGTCGAACTCTACGGAAGAACCGATACGGTAGGCGCCGGAGCCCAATACGACGATGCTCTTCTTGTCGCCCAGATAATGAACGTCGTTGGCAACACCGCTATACGTCAGGTACAGATAGTTGGTCTGTGCGGGATATTCGGCGGCAAGAGTATCAATCTGCTTTACTACGGGCAGGATGCCTGCATGCTTACGATAGTTGCGAATGTACAGGATGCCGTTTTCCATGTCTCCTTCGAAGCCGATGGCACGGGCAATCTGGAAATCGGAAAAGCCTTGCACTTTTGCCTTGCGCAACAAGCCCACGGGGATTGTTGACAGTTGATGATTGACAGTTGATAATTCAGCATTGGAAGTTGACAGCTGGAAGGAGTGCAACTCCTTTGACGTCTTCATGATGTTCATCAGCTTTTCGAGGAACCATTTGTCAATCTTGGTCAGCTCGTGCACCTGGTCTACCGTATATCCGGCACGGAAAGCTTTTGAAATGACAAAGATGCGCTTGTCGGTAGGTTCGCGCAGAGCCTTGTCGATATCGGATATTACAAGTTCCTTGTTCTCTACGAAGCCGTGCATACCCTGGCCTATCATGCGAAGCCCCTTTTGGATAGCTTCCTCAAAAGTACGGCCGATAGCCATTACTTCGCCAACCGACTTCATGGAAGAACCGAGCTCCTTGTCCACCCCGTGGAACTTGCCCAAGTCCCAACGCGGTATCTTGCAGACCACATAGTCCAGAGCAGGTTCAAAGAAAGCGCTTGTCGTCTTCGTCACAGAGTTGTTCAAGTCGAACAAGCCATAGCCCAAGCCAAGTTTCGCCGCTACAAATGCCAACGGATAACCCGTTGCTTTAGAGGCCAATGCGGATGAACGGCTCAAGCGTGCATTCACCTCGATTACCCGGTAGTCTTCGCTCATCGGGTCGTAAGCGTACTGTACGTTACACTCTCCTACAATGCCGATATGACGGATAATGCGGATAGCTAGTTCACGTAATTTATGATAGTCCGTATTGCTCAACGTCTGCGACGGGGCAATAACGATGGACTCGCCCGTATGGATGCCCAGCGGGTCGAAGTTTTCCATGTTACAAACCGTGACACAGTTGTCAAAACGGTCGCGTACCACCTCGTATTCCACTTCCTTCCAGCCCTTCAGCGATTTCTCCACCAACACCTGCGGAGAGAAGGAGAAGGCCTTCTCCACCAGCACATTCAGTTCTTCTTCATTGTCGCAGAAACCCGAACCCAATCCGCCGAGCGCGTATGCGGCACGCACGATGACCGGATATCCCAGTTCCCGGGCTGCGCGACGGGCATCGTCCGCGTTCTCCACAGCTTCGCTCTTGATGGTCTTTACGTCAATCTCATTCAGTTTCTGCACAAAAATCTCACGGTCTTCCGTGTCAATGATAGCCTGCACGGGAGTGCCTAGAACTTTCACCCCGTACTTCTCGAAAACCTTGTCTTTATAGAGGGAAACACCGCAGTTCAGCGCCGTCTGTCCGCCAAAAGCAAGCATGATGCCGTCCGGACGCTCTTTCTCTATCACCTTCTCCACAAAGTAAGGAGTGACGGGCAGGAAGTAAATCTGGTCGGCAACTCCTTCCGAGGTCTGCACCGTGGCTATGTTCGGGTTGATGAGAACCGTGTAGATACCTTCCTCCTTCAACGCCTTGAGTGCCTGCGAACCGGAATAGTCAAATTCTCCCGCCTCACCGATTTTCAGTGCGCCGGAACCAAGCAGCAGGACTTTCTTTATATTGTTTTCTTTCATTTGCATATCTGTTTATTAAAAAGTGTAACGACAGTAATAAAACCTTATCTTTTTTTTACTTTCACAATCAGTCGCCAATTGAATGGCATTGAGTCAGGGACTGAAAGGCATTCACTCAGGGACTGAATGGCATTGAGTCAGGGACTCATTATAGCATTTTCTTACACACTGATTACCAGACGGTTATGAGTACAACCCATATTGGTAAAATTCTCTTACTATAACAGTTTAACGAACTCGTCGAAAAGGAACTCCGTATCCGTCGGCCCGCTGGCAGCTTCGGGGTGGAACTGTGCGGAGAACCAAGGATTTCGCTTATGCCGGATGCCCTCATTGGAGCCATCGTTCATATTGATGAACAACGGTTCCCAGTCTTCCGACAGCGTGTTGTTGTCTACGGCGTAACCATGATTCTGGGAGGTGATGAAACAACGCTCAGTACCCACCATGCGCACCGGCTGGTTATGGCTGCGGTGTCCATATTTCAGTTTGTATATCTTGGCGCCCCCCGCCTTGGAAAGCAACTGGTTCCCCATACATATGCCGAAGATAGGCAGTTTCTCGTTTTGCATCGCCTTGCGGATATTCCGTACGGCAGCATCGCAGGTATCAGGGTCGCCGGGACCGTTGGAGATGAACAGACCGTCGAACTCCAGCCCGTTATAATCGTAGTTCCAGGGAACACGGACCACTTCGACACCACGCCTCAGCAGACAACGGATGATGTTGTGCTTGACACCGCAATCCACAAGCACTACGCGTTTCCGTTGAGAACCGGCAGTTGACAATTGACAATTGAGCTGCGCCGTGGGGGTGCCGGTGTCAAAACGACGGCTTTCTGTTCCGCCATATACGATGATGTCCTTGCAACTGACCTTATCCACATAGTTTATCTCACCATAATCGTCCTTTGGCAATTGTTTATTGTCCACTTCATCGTCGAAGACTATACGCCCCATCATCACCCCGTGCTCGCGAAGCACTTTGGTCAGTTCGCGGGTATCAATGCCCATAATTCCCGGAATCTGTTCGCGTTTCAGCCAGTCGCCCAGGCTTTCCACGGCATTCCAGTGGCTGTAGTTTTCGGAATAATCGCTGACGATAATGGCTTCGGCATGGATATGCTCACTCTCCATGAAGGTAGCAAGCCCGTCCGGTTCGAGCGTGAAAGGCGGCACACCGTAATTGCCCGCCAACGGATAGGTCAGGGTCATCAACTGCCCGGCATACGAAGGGTCGGTCAGGCTTTCGGGATAACCCATCATGGCCGTATTGAAAACGACCTCTCCCGCTACCGGCTTTTCAAAGCCAAACGATTTGCCGCAAAACACGGTGCCGTCATCCAGGAGAAGCCTCACTCCCTTTCCCTCCCCCCGTAGGCAGGAGGAAGAAGTTACATTCACTTTGTCATTGTTGCTATTCATAAATATATTGTTAATCAAATAATTATTCCATTACAATTCAATCATCCTCTCCCCATTGCCGTTCTATCTCCTCCCCCTCCACTACGGGAGAGGGGAGTTGGGGGAAGAGGCTTTTAAAATTGATAGACTTGTTCTACATAATCAATAAATGCCTTGTTCAGCAGTTTTACACCGCCCGGCGTAGGATAATCGCCGCTGAAGTACCAATCGCCAGCATGCTTGGGGCAGGCCTCATGCAGCCCTTCGAGAGGCTGGTAGACAATCTGTACCTTGGCTTTCGTCCCTTTGGGAGTGAGCAGTTCCACCATCTTGGCAGAGATTTCTTCGTCTGTGAAAGGAGCATAAATCTCCTTCACATAATTCACCATCTGCTCTTTGGGCAGTCCCACCTGCTCTTTGGACTTGCGGTAGGCGGCGGCTATTACATCGCGCATCTCACGCTCCTTCAGCAGTTCCACGGCAGCCTTGAAAGCGATGAATTCACTCATCCGGGCCATGTCGATGCCATAATAGTCGGGATAACGTACCTGCGGTGAAGAGCTCACAATGACTATCTTCTTCGGACTCAAACGGTCGAGAATACCGATGATGCTCTGTCTCAAGGTGGTTCCGCGCACTATCGAGTCGTCGATGACCACCAGGTTATCCACTCCCGGAACGAGGCTTCCGTAAGTGATGTCGTACACATGGGCGGCAAGGTCGTTCCGGCTGTTTCCTTCGGCAATGAAGGTACGCAGCTTAATGTCCTTGATAGCCACCTTCTCGCTCCGTATGCGCCGTGACAAGATATGCTCCAGCTCTTCATGGCTGGGACTATGCCCCAAGGCGGCAATCTGCTGTACCTTCTCCTCGTTGAGGTAGTTGTCCAATCCTTGCAACATTCCGTAGAAGGCGACTTCCGCCGTATTGGGGATGAAAGAAAAGACGGTATGATCCACATCGTTGTCGATGGCTTTCAATATGTTGGGTACAAGTTTCTCGCCCAACAGTTTACGTTCCCGGTAAATATCCGTATCACTGCCCCGGCTGAAGTAGATGCGCTCGAAGGAACAAGGCTTCATCTTGCGCGGCTTGTTGATTTGCGCGGTACGCACCTTGCCGGACTTGTTGATAAACACGGCTTGTCCGGGTTGCAGCTCCTTGATGGAACCGACAGGAACATTAAGGGCTGTCTGTATCACGGGACGTTCACTGGCAAGCACCGCTATTTCGTCATCCTGATACCAGAAGGCAGTACGGATGCCCCACGGGTCGCGTACGGCAAAAGTCTCTCCGCTTCCGGTGAGCCCACACATCACGTATCCCCCGTCCCACTCCTTGCTCGAAGTGCGCAACACGTTGGCAAGATCGATGTAGCCTTCTATGTAATGGGTGATGTCCATACCTGCCAGCCCCTCTGCTTCGGCAAGGTTGAAGAGGCGCTCCACTTCGCGGTCAAGGCGATGCCCCAACTGCTCCAGTATGATGTAGGTATCGGCATATTTGCGAGGATGCTGTCCGATGGCGGTAATGCGTGCGAAGATTTCATCTACGTTCGTCATGTTGAAGTTGCCGCAGAGGGCAAGATTCTTGGCACGCCAGTTGTTTCTCCGGAGAAACGGGTGCACATACGAGATGCCGGACTTGCCGGTAGTGGAGTAACGCAGGTGTCCCATATAAACCTCCCCGGCAAAAGGCAGCACGCGCTTGGCATATTCCGCATCATGCAACTGCTCCTTGGTCAGGTCCTTGAAGTGACTCTGCACCGTACCGAAAATTTCGGTAATGGCACTCGGACCGAGAGCACGCTCACGGAACATATATTCCTCGCCGGGACTGGCTTCCAGTTTCACACAGGCCAGTCCGGCACCCTCTTGCCCGCGATTGTGTTGTTTCTCCATCAGAAGATAGAGCTTGTTCAGTCCATACATCCATGTTCCGTACTTCTCTTCATAGTACTCCAACGGTTTCAGCAGGCGTATCATGGCAACGCCACATTCATGCTTCAGTTGTTCCATCTTTGCATTTACAATTTACCATTTACAATGTACAACTTTAAGTGTACAATTTTCTTTTTCTATATAGCGTACATATTTACATTTACATCTCCCCAAGCGCAGCCCGATTGCAAATGGCATACGCCCCAGTCACTTCCTGCAAGGCAAGTCGCACCGCCGTCAGTAAGTCCAATATGGTTTGTCACCTGAATATATTCAATGAGCTGTATCGGCACCTCGGTATCAGTGCTGCTTTCAAATAGATAACCTTTGGCTTGAAGTTTTTCTTTAAGGACGGCGTAGTTTTCAATGATGCCGTTATGGATGAGGGCGAGGCGTTCGGAAGAGGAATAATGGGGATGGGCATTGACGGAGCAAGGTTCTCCATGAGTAGCCCAACGTGTATGTGCAATATCAATGCTACCGGAAATATCTTTTTGAGCAACGAAAGCTTCAAGTGCCGAAACCTTACCTTTCGCTTTGTATATGTTCAACTGTCGGTTATCACTGATTAATGCTACCCCCGCACTATCATATCCACGGTACTCCAACCGCTTCAGACCTTTGATAAGAATGGGGCAGGCTTTCCTTTGACCTATATAGCCTACTATTCCACACATAATGTATCAGTATTTGATTTTGCGCTGCAAATATATATATTCTTAAGAACATAAAGTTAACTTTTCCACTATTTATTTATCAGAAGAATAGAAAAAAGTTGTTTTTATATCAAAAAGTTAAAGAAAGCATTATTTTATAAGCAAAAGGTCTAACTTATAAATCAAAACCAAACAATCCGGTTTTGATTTAGGATTAAAAGAAAACATAGGGCATTTTCCGTCAATTCATAACATTATCCCCTATCGCAGGAATTTTGCAAGAAAGAAGGCAGGGATTCATGTTATCATTTTGCAGTTAATACAATATATTTGCCAAACATTTTGACACCACAAATAATATTATCCAGCAATAAAGAAAGTTTATAGTCATGAAACAAGAACTTTTTAACAGCAAAACAAAAGTAGAGGATTACCAACGACAGCCCAAACAGTTGGGCTTGTATGAGGCATCCCATGAGCATGATGCCTGCGGGGTAGGCATGCTGGTCAATATCCAGGGAGGGAAATCACACGAACTGGTAGAATCGGCATTGAAGGTACTGGAAAACATGCGCCACCGTGGAGCGGAAGGAGCGGACAACAAAACTGGAGACGGCGCCGGCATTATGTTGCAGATACCGCACGAATTCATTCTGTTGCAGGGCATTCCCGTTCCCGAGAAAGGGAAATACGGCACCGGCCTGCTTTTCCTTCCCAAAGACGAGAAAGACCAGGCAACCATCTTGAGCGTCATTATCGAAGAGATTGAAAAGGAGGGATTGACCCTGATGCATCTGCGCAACGTGCCCACTTGCCCCGAAATATTGGGAGAAGCGGCTCTTGCCAACGAACCGGACATCAAGCAAATTTTCATTACCGGATTTACGGAAAGCGAAACTGCCGACCGCAAACTCTATATAATAAGGAAAAGGATAGAGAACAGAATACGCAAGTCGGACATCCCCACCCGCGAGGATTTCTACATCGTCTCGCTCTCTACGAAGAATATCGTCTACAAAGGCATGCTCTCTTCCTTGCAGTTGCGCAACTACTTCCCCGACCTCACCAACAGCTACTTCACCAGCGGGCTGGCACTGGTACACTCCCGTTTCAGCACCAACACTTTTCCCACTTGGGGACTGGCACAGCCTTTCCGCCTGCTGGCACACAACGGCGAAATCAATACCATCCGTGGCAACCGCGGCTGGATGGAAGCCCGTGAGAGTGTACTCTCCTCTCCCGCCCTGGGAGACATCCGGGAGATACGCCCCATCGTGCAACAGGGCATGAGCGACAGTGCCTCGCTGGACAATGTGCTCGAGTTCCTCATCATGTCAGGCCTGAGCCTGCCGCACGCCATGGCCATGCTCGTACCGGAATCGTTCAACGAAAAGAATCCCATCAGCGAAGCCTTGAAAGCTTTCTATGAATACCACTCCATCCTGATGGAGCCGTGGGACGGACCGGCGGCACTGCTTTTCAGCGACGGGCGCTATGCAGGCGGCATGCTCGACAGGAACGGACTGCGCCCTGCACGCTACCTGATTACGCAGGGCGGCATGATGGTAGTGGCCAGCGAAGTCGGCGTGATGGATTTCGAGCCGGGAGACATCAAGGAAAAAGGACGACTGCAACCGGGCAAGATACTGCTTATAGACACCGAGAAAGGCGAAATATATTATGACGGCGAACTGAAGAAACAACTTGCCGAAGCCAAACCATACCGCACCTGGCTGGCCGGCAACCGCATCGAGCTGGACGAACTGAAAAGCGGTCGGAAAGTCTCCCATAGCGTGGAGAACTACGACAGCATGCTGCGCATCTTCGGCTACTCCAAAGAAGACGTGGAACGGCTGATTGTCCCGATGTGTACCACCGGTGCCGAACCCATCAACTCCATGGGCAATGATACACCGCTTGCCGTACTATCGGACAAGCCGCAACTGCTGTACAACTATTTCCGCCAGCAGTTTGCCCAAGTCACCAACCCTCCCATCGACCCGATACGCGAAGAACTGGTAATGTCGCTGACCGAATACATCGGAGCCGTAGGCATGAACATACTGACACCCAGCGAAAACCATTGCAAGATGGTGAGGTTGAACCACCCCATCCTGAACAATGCTCAGCTGGATATTCTCTGCAACATCCGGTACAAAGGCTTCAAGACCGTGAAGCTGCCCCTGCTCTTCGAAGTGGCAAAAGGGTGTCGGGGATTGCAGGAAGCATTGGCAACCCTCTGCAAGCAGGCAGAAGAATCCGTCAACGAAGGGGTGAACTACATTGTGCTTTCCGACCGCGACGTAGACGCCGCCCATGCCGCCATTCCGTCACTGCTTGCCGTGTCGGCAGTACACCATCATCTTATCTCTGTGGGCAAACGGGTGCAGACGGCACTGATTGTAGAAAGCGGTGAAATCCGCGAAGTGATGCACGCCGCACTGCTACTGGGTTTCGGAGCCAGCGCACTGAATCCGTACATGGCTTTTGCTGTCATCGACAAACTGGTGAACGAAAAGGAAATACAGCTCGACTACGCCACTGCCGAAAAGAAATATATCAAGTCCGTCTGCAAAGGCTTGTTCAAGATTATGAGCAAGATGGGCATCAGCACCATCCGTTCTTACCGGGGCGCGAAGATTTTCGAGGCCGTAGGACTGAGCGAGGAATTGAGCAATGCCTACTTCGGCGGATTGAGTTCACGCATCGGAGGCATACGCCTGGATGAAGTGGCACGTGATGCCATTGCCTTCCACAAGGAAGGGATGGAGGTTATTAAAAAGAAGGGGGAAGCGGAGCTATTGCCGAACCGCGGACTGTATGCCTTCCGCAAGGATGGTGAGAAGCATGCCTGGAACCCGGAAACCATCAGCACACTGCAACTTGCCACACGACTGGGAAGCTATAAGAAATTCAAGGAGTTCACCGCCATGGTAGACGGCAAGGAAGCTCCCGTCTTCCTGCGCGACTTCCTCGACTTCCGCCGCGCTCCTATCAGCATAGACCGGGTGGAACCGGTAGAGAACATCGTACAGCGCTTTGTCACCGGCGCCATGTCCTACGGCTCCATCAGCCGCGAAGCCCACGAAGCCATGGCTATTGCCATGAACAAGCTGCACGGCCGGAGCAATACGGGCGAAGGAGGCGAAGACCGGGCACGCTTCACACCACGCGAAGACGGCACCAGCCTGCGCAGCGCCATCAAGCAGGTGGCTTCAGGACGTTTCGGTGTCACCGCAGAATATCTGGTGAATGCGGACGAAATACAGATAAAGATTGCCCAAGGCGCCAAGCCGGGCGAAGGCGGACAGCTGCCGGGCTTCAAAGTGGATGAAGTGATTGCCAAGACACGCCACTCCATTCCGGGCATCTCGCTGATTTCCCCCCCGCCCCACCACGACATTTACTCCATCGAAGACTTGGCACAGCTCATCTTCGACCTGAAGAACGTGAACCCACGGGCGAAAATCAGCGTAAAGCTGGTGGCAGAAAGCGGTGTGGGCACCATTGCCGCCGGCGTGGCAAAGGCAAAGGCTGACTTGATAGTCATTTCGGGTGCGGAGGGCGGCACGGGAGCCTCTCCTGCATCATCTATCCGCTATGCCGGCATCTCGCCCGAACTCGGTTTGAGCGAAACGCAACAGACACTGGTGCTGAACGGCCTGCGCGGGCAAGTGATGTTGCAGGTGGACGGACAGCTCAAAACAGGCCGCGACATCATACTGATGGCAATGCTCGGAGCCGAAGAATTCGGTTTCGCTACAAGTGCCCTGATTGTACTGGGTTGCGTAATGATGCGCAAATGCCACCAGAACACCTGCCCCGTAGGGGTGGCGACACAGAACCAAGAACTGCGCAAACGCTTCCGCGGACGCAGCGAGTATCTGGTGAACTTCTTCAAGTTCCTGGCGCAGGAAGTACGCGAATATCTTGCAGAAATAGGTGTGGAACACCTGGATGACGTCATTGGACGCACAGACCTTATCGTCCGCAAGCCGGATGACGGAATCAGGAAACATCAGTTGATAAGCTTCGACAAACTACTGGCACGCGTGGACAACGAAGCCGCCATTCGCCACGTCACCGACCAACAGCATGGCATCGACCATGTAAAAGACGTGGAGATGCTGCATGCAGCTGCCGAAGCCGTAGAGAACCAGAAGGAAATCTCACTGGAATACACCATCGCCAATACCGACCGTGCCTGCGGTGCCATGCTCTCTGGTACCATTGCCTCAAAATACGGAGAAAAAGGACTGCCCGAACATACGCTGAACGTGAAATTCAAGGGCTCTGCCGGACAAAGCTTCGGCGCCTTCCTTGTGTCGGGTGTAAACTTCAAGCTGGAAGGCGAAGCCAATGATTATCTGGGCAAAGGTCTGAGTGGCGGACGCATCGCCGTCCTGCCTCCGGTACGGAGCAACTTCGAGGCAGAGAAGAACACGATTGCAGGCAACACCCTGCTTTATGGCGCCACAAGCGGCGAGGTTTACATCAACGGCCGTGCAGGCGAGCGCTTTGCCGTCCGCAACTCCGGTGCCATAGCCGTAGTGGAGGGAGTAGGCGATCACTGTTGTGAATACATGACCGGCGGACGCGTGGTAGTCCTCGGACAGACGGGACGCAACTTTGCCGCAGGCATGTCCGGCGGTGTTGCCTACGTCTGGAACCGGGACGGCAACTTCGACTACTTCTGCAACATGGAAATGGTGGAGCTGAGCCTCATCGAAGAGGCCTCCTACCGCAAGGAACTGCATGAACTCATCCGCCAGCACTACCTCTATACCGGTTCCAAACTGGCACGCACCATGCTCGATGACTGGCCACGCTATGCCGACCAGTTCATCCAGGTAGTCCCTATCGAATACAAAAAGGTGCTGCAAGAGGAGCAGATGCAGAAATTGCAACAAAAAATTGCAGAAATGCAGAGAGACTATTAAAGCCTCTCCCTCCACCCCCCCCCCCGTAGGGAGGAGGAAATAGTACTGAGAAACAATGAACGACCTACAATATATATGTAGATACAGAAAAAGAGATTTACATCAAATAATACTAACCACTTAAACAAGCGTTACCTCACGCACACCCTCACAGCGCAGCCCTCCCCCTCCCTACGGGGGGGAGGGGGCCGGGGGGAGAGGCTTTATATGGGAGACCCTAAAGCATTCCTCAATATCCCCCGCCAAGAGGCGGGTTACCGTCCGATACACGAACGTATCACAGACTTCAGCCAAGTGGAACAGACACTGAACAGTCACGACCGCAAGCTCCAGGCCTCACGCTGCATGGACTGTGGCGTACCTTTCTGCCACTGGGCATGTCCGCTGGGCAATAAAGACCCGGAATTCCAAGACGCACTCTACCGGGGCAAATGGCGCGAAGCCTATCAAATACTGAACAGTACGAATGATTTTCCGGAATTTACGGGACGCATCTGCCCTGCCCTTTGCGAGAAGTCGTGCGTACTGAAACTCTCGTGCGACGAGCCGGTCACTATCCGCGAGAACGAAGCCGCCATTGCCGAAGCTGCCTTTCGCGAGGGCTACATCACACCGTGCAAGCCCGAACGTAACGGAAAGAAGGTAGCCGTTATCGGGGCAGGCCCTGCCGGATTGAGTGTCGCCGTACGGCTGAACGCCAAAGGTTACGAAGTTACCCTATTCGATAGCAAACCGATGCCGGGAGGACTGCTGCGTTATGGCATTCCCAACTTCAAACTGGACAAAGCCGTCATCGACCGCCGCATGAAAATCCTCGAAGCCGAAGGAATCTTGTTCAAGATGGGAGTCCATGTCGATGTACAGAAACTGCCCGCCGGATTCGATGCCTACACCATTTGTACCGGTACGCCCACCGCCCGCGACCTCTCCATTCCGGGCAGGGAGCTGAAAGGTATCTACTTTGCCCTCGACATGCTGGCACAGCAGAACCATATTCTGGATGGAGATACCTTCCCGAAAGACCAGCTCGTCAACGCCCGCGGCAAACGGGTACTCGTCATCGGCGGCGGCGATACCGGGTCCGACTGCATAGGCACCAGCATCCGACAGGGAGCCGTCAGCGTAACCCAGATTGAAATCATGCCCCAACCGCCCATAGGACACAACCCGGATACTCCCTGGCCTCAATGGCCCGTCGTACTGAAAACCACCAGTAGCCACGAAGAAGGCTGTACCCGTCGATGGTCTCTCGCCTCCACCCGGTTCATCGGGAAGAACGGCAGGGTATGCGGTGTGGAAGTGGAAGAAGTGGAGTGGCTTCCGGCAACAGACGGTAGCCGCCCTACCATGAAACCTACGGGTAAGAAAGAGGTCATCGAAGCCGATATGGTACTTCTTGCCATGGGTTTCCTCAAGCCCGAGCAACCGAAGTTTGCAGAGAACGTATTCGTGGCAGGCGATGCCGCCCACGGTGCCAGCCTCGTGGTACGTGCCTTGGCCGACGGACGACGAGTGGCAACAGAGATAGACCGTTACCTCAATCCCCTAAAAGAAAACAAGAAATGATTTCCCTTTCTTTAATTTTTAACCTTTAATTTTTAATTCTCATGTGTGGAATAGCAGGAATCTTCAACATACAGTCTCAAACTCCTGAGTTGAGAAACAAAGCGCTACGGATAGCGCAGAAAATCCGTCATCGCGGACCGGACTGGAGTGGTATCTACGTAGGCGGCTCCGCCATCCTCGCCCACGAACGCCTCTCCATTGTCGACCCGGAATCCGGTGGACAACCCTTATATTCACCCGACCGCAAACAGGTGCTTGCCGTCAACGGCGAGATTTACAACCATCGCGACATCCGTGCCCGCTATGCCGGAAAATACGCCTTCCAGACCGGTTCCGACTGCGAAGTCATCCTTGCCCTTTACAAAGACAAAGGCATCCGCTTCCTCGAAGAGCTGAACGGCATCTTCGCCTTCGCCCTCTATGATGAAGAAACGGACGATTACCTCATCGCCCGCGACCCCATCGGCGTAATCCCCCTTTATATAGGACGCGACAAGGATGGACACATCTACTTCGGCAGTGAGCTGAAAGCCCTTGAGGGTTTCTGCGACGAGTACGAGCCTTTCCTTCCCGGCCACTACTATCGTGGGTGCGAAGGCAAGATGCACCGCTGGTACACCCGCGACTGGATGGACTATACCTCTGTGAAGGACAACTATACCCCTGCCGCCGAACGCAACGCCGCGCCGGCTTCGATAGGCCGGACAGCCTACGGCACACAAGTCACTGCCGTGCACGACGCCCTTGAAGCCGCCGTACAGCGCCAGTTGATGTCCGACGTCCCCTACGGTGTCCTGCTCAGTGGCGGACTCGATTCTTCCGTCATCTCTGCCATCGCCAAGAAATATGCCGCCAAACGCATCGAGACAGACAACAAGGCAGATGCCTGGTGGCCGCAGCTCCATTCCTTCGCCGTCGGCTTGAAGGGTGCTCCCGACTTGATTAAAGCCCGCGAAGTGGCCCGTCATATCGGTACCGTGCATCACGAGATAAACTATACCGTTCAAGAAGGCCTCGATGCTGTCCGCGACGTCATCTATTTCATTGAGACTTACGACATAACCACTGTCCGCGCCTCCACCCCCATGTATCTGCTGGCACGTGTCATCAAAAGCATGGGCATCAAGATGGTACTCAGCGGCGAAGGTGCGGACGAGGTGTTCGGCGGTTATCTTTACTTCCACAAGGCGCCCACACCGCAAGCCTTTCACGAAGAAACCGTGCGCAAGCTCTCCAAACTGCATCTGTACGACTGCCTCCGTGCCAACAAAAGCCTTGCAGCCTGGGGAGTGGAAGGACGTGTCCCCTTCCTCGACAAAGAATTCCTGGATATTGCCATGCGCATCAATCCGGCAGTCAAGATGTGCCCCGGCAAGGAGATAGAAAAGAAAGTAGTCCGCGAAGCCTTTGCCGACATGCTCCCACAGAGCGTTGCCTGGCGGCAGAAAGAACAGTTCTCCGACGGTGTGGGCTACAGTTGGATTGATACGCTGAAAGCCGTCACTGCCGCTGCCGTCAGCGACGAACAGATGGCACATGCAGCCGAACGTTTCCCGATACATACCCCGCAAAACAAGGAGGAGTATTACTACCGCACCATCTTCGAAGAGCATTTCCCCAGTGAAAGCGCAGCCCGGAGTGTTCCCAGCGTACCCAGTGTGGCATGCTCCACCGCCGAAGCGCTGGCATGGGACGCCTCTTTCCAAGGAAAGAACGACCCCAGCGGACGAGCAGTAGCGGGGGTACACGAAGAAGCATACAAGGATTAAAAAAAGAGCTGCCGACAGATTTCCTGCCAGCAGCTCTTCTCATTTTTTATTTATCAAATCCTATCGGACTAAAATATCATTGTCTGTCTGCCAATCACACCTGCCACAGCACTCGCTACGGCAATAATAAGTTTCAAAATCACATTCCACGTTTTCTTCATAAAGATTATCCATTATCTGATTAATAATTCATAGCTACCGTTATCCCAGTGGATTCTCACCTTGGTCTCCATCCGAATCCGAGCCTCCTCCTTCCGAACCGGAGCCGCCATCTGTAGAAGTCTTCCCCTTAAGATAATCATCCAAACTCACCAAATCCAGCCTTTCTCCAGCACGGGTGGCAGACTTCGATATCTTCAGTTCCCTATTCGCCTGAAAACAGATACGGACGCTCTCCACACTCTTGGCTGTCACGTCATCAGCCTTTTCCTCACCTTTCGATTTGGCTGCCAGTATAAAGACACCCAGCCCGGCTATATTAACCGTCTTTCCTTCCAGCAGCTGCTCTTTCAGCTTTTCCACAAAGTTCTGCATCGTACTCTTGATGTCACCGATAGACAGAGAAGAGCGGTCCTGCATCTTCTGTGCAATAAACGCCAAATCCACGCTTTGCCCCAATGTCACCAACTGCGGATAATACTTCTTGGGAGAGTTTTCAATCCTGGGGTCCGACGGTCTCTCCACCGTCCTGAAAATTACACTCATACTTTTTTTCTTTAGAGATTTAAATTCGTTTTACTATTCACACGTTTCGTTGATCAACGATGCAAAGGTGAGGATTAAAAACTATGTAGCCAAAGAAAAAAGGTGCTTGGGAGTAGTTTTTCTGAAAAAAGTGATAAAGTCTTAGTTTTATGATAATTGAGTATGCCTTGCTCAATGAACACAACATTTAAACTTTCCACGTTCGATAGGCAGATAAGTTCATTGATTGTGGCATAGTTTCGGATGTCCCTTTCAAGTCCGAGTTCGCCTTTCGTCATTGCTTTGCCGCCATACGAAACATGGGCACAGCTTCATTGGCATAGACGATACTTGCCTGTGCCGGTGTAATCTCTGCCGAAATAAGGTTTTGCTTGATTGCATCCTTCTTATTATATACAGTTCAAATAAGGTAAAGGCGTTCAGCCCGGCTTCCTTTTTAAACCTCTCGAATCCGATGGGTTTAAAATTGGGGTTGTACAAACTCCCCCAAATACCGGAATATTCTATTTTATTCCGGTTACGCAGCCATTAATACTCAATTTAGAGCATATCCTTTTTATAAGGCACCAGAATGGGTTGCCTCACAAAAGTCCGTAAAGCCTTGCAGGTGGAACACCGTCCACCTGAACTTCCACTATTTTTCTGCGGATAGCCTTGTACCATTTATGAAAAATGTTGGAAGGGACGTTATTCTTTGAACAGAATGACCGAAGAGACATTCTTGAGCCCTAATTTGAGTGCTTAAAACAGATGCACTATATTGTGTTTATTATAATGCCTCTGCTTTTTCACATAATAAGGAATAAAAAGGAAAGAAAGGACTTTAGAAACCCTTTTAAGCTGTATAAATAATGATTTTAAAGTCACTCTAAAGATCAATTGATGCGTTTTATGTAATAACAATCGCTTCCTTTATCTTTTCAACAATGTATTTTACATCATCATCCGTCACCCACGGACCAGCAGGCAGACAAAACCCCATTTTGAATATTTCCTCCTCCACGCCATTGGTATAAGTTGGAGCATCCGCATACACCGGTTGCTTGTGCATAGGTTTCCACACCGGGCGAATTTCAATTCCATTTGTCAACATAAATACACGCAGAGCCTCCACGTTTTCATTGGGCTGGCAGTCAGTCGTAGCACTATCTACAGCCTTAATTACTCCCGCGGCACCGCCCACAGCAGTCTTGACCACATCCTTATAAGCATTCTCCTGACCTTGAATTTTCACGTCTGCGTCCAGCATAGCCGTGCAAAGCCAAAAGTTGGAATCATAACGCGAGTCAGCAGGTTGTTGATGAACATGTACCTCCTCCACATCTTTTAGCAGTTCTTCATATACTGCCTGTACGTGTTTATGATGATTAATATGTTCTTGTGCCACCGTCATTTGACCGCGACCTATGCCTGCACATATATTGCTCATGCGATAGTTGTAACCGATAGCGGAATGTTGGTAATAAGGATAAGCGTCACGTGCCTGCGTGGCGTACCACATGATGGTATTCTTATCTTCTGCATTTTGACAAATCAAAGCACCACCGCCAGAAGTCGTAATCATCTTGTTACCATTGAAACTCAATACGCCAAATCTACCCAAAGTACCCAATATCCGTCCATCGAACTTCGAGCCAAAGCCTTCGGCCGCATCCTCCACTACCGGTATACCATAACGGTCAGCAATCTCCATAATCCGTTCACAGTCGTAAGGCATACCATATAGTGCCACTGGCACAATCGCTTTCGGTTTCTTTCCCGTCTTTTTCATGCGGTCTTTAACTGCTTCCTCCAGTAACACCGGGTCCATATTCCAAGTCTCCGATTCAGAACCCACAAAGATAGGCTTGGCTCCCAAATAAGTGATAGGATGCGAAGAGGCACAGAATGTGAATGATTGTACCAGTACCTCATCCTCTGGTTTAACGCCACAAGCAATCAACGCTAAATGAAGAGCAGCAGTACCAGCACTTAAACACACTACTTTACAGTCCAACTTCGGACCATTCGAACAAGCATTCGCAAAATCTGCCAAGTTCTGCTCAAATACGTTAACATTTGGTCCCATAGGTACTACCCAATTCGTATCGAAAGCTTCTTTTACATACTTCTGTTCCCATCCCTCCTCGCTCATGTGAGCAAGGCAGAGATATATTGTTTTATATTCTTCCATAATGTGTATTCAAATTATCTTTATTCTCGTTTTTGTAGCAGGAGGACAATCTTATTGTCCACATCTCGCATACACCTATTACCCATTTATTCTTAAAACCATCTAAGGATTACTTTATCTCCATGAGATAATCATTCTTCGAGAACATTCTGCCACATTCCGGTACTAACATCTGAGGATCCACCTCCTCACCCTTGAGCCACTTGATGATGGCCAATGGGAGATTAACACCTGCCTCATAACTGAAAGGAAAACCGCCACCAAAACGTGGGTTCAACTCCAGTACACAATAATCCCCATTAGCCTTCTGCATAATATCTACATCCAAGTTTCCAATGTGACCAAGGTTCTCACCAATCTTACGTCCTATCTCACGAACCTTAGGTAGATTACGAGTAATAGCCTTATCAGTCTCACCCGAACGCATAGCGAGTTTCTGCTTCACGCTTACACCCACGTTCTTACCATTCAGATCGTTCATCACGTCAAGACCAAACTCACTGCCAGTAAGCTTTTCTTGAATCATGATATACTCATCACCTACCGAAACCGTTGCGAGTATGGTTCTCTTAATCTTCTTCATCAAAAGATTATAATAAATATTCAGCTCTTCCATGTCAGCAATACTTTCGAGGCCGATAGAACCGCTCCCCCATCGAGGCTTCATAAAGAGCGGAAAAGTAATCTCACCTGAAGCTAAAGCTTTTTTGCAATCCTCCAAACACACATAAGTTTTGGGAGCAGTCAGTCCTAATGATTCTATCCACTGAGCCGTCTTATATTTATCGAAAGCAATGTCAATCACCTTAGGGTCACTCACTACCACCTTCACGCCAATTGCTTCGAATCTCGCTTTATTTTCAGCCAAAATAGGCAATTCAAGATCATTCAGTGAAAACAGAGCATCAATTCTCTGCTCTTCACAGATACGCAACATTATATTTACGTACTCAGAATCATACACAGCAGGCACCTGCAACTTCATATCAGCGACTTGCAATGCAGGAGCTGTCAGTGACATGTCAGTAGCCACAATTTTATCACCCTCAGAAAGATTTTCTTTAAAGTATTTCAGCAGATACGTACGTCTACCAGCGCAAGTAAAAAGAATATTCATTATTATATCTCCTTCATATATTTGTCTATCTCCTATTTCATTATATTCATCAGTCCACCCGTATGCCAAAACACAATATTCTTGTCTTTCAGATGATACTTTTCTATTTCTTGCATCATCCCATAGAAGCCTTTGCCAGAGTAAGTGGTTGAGAAAACCAAACCAGTCTTTGCAGTTGTTTGATCCAAGTAGTCCTTCATTTCAGGAGTGAATTTCTCATAACCTCCACACAAATAGTCTGTATTGAAAAAAATACTCTCAGAATAATCTCTCTTCAAACCATAATGGGCAGCTAGCATATTAGCGAATTCTACAATCACTTGCTTGCCTCTGCCCTGTTGACGAGCCACAGAAATACCTACGCACTTCACATCCCCCCAACCAACGAGATCAAGTCCTACTACGATACCAGCCTGAGTAGAGCCTGTACCTGATGCCAAAAAGAGATAATCTGGCTTATAATCTATCCGCTCACATTGGTATTTCAATTCTAATACTGCATCCACAAAGCAAGTACCACCCGGAAGATTGTGACCGCCGCCAGTCACGTAATACGGATTATAACCTTCTTCCTTCAACTTCTTCATTGCTCTATCCATTGCCACAGCTGTATCTTCCAGACGTATCAGTTCACACTCCGCACCACTCAATCTATCAAGTAAGGCATTACCTTTTTCGTTCATAAAACGTTCTTCACTGCCCTGAATACACAAATGACATTTCCAACCATTCTTTGCACACATCAAAGCCATAGCCCTGTTGTGATTACTCTGAATGCCTCCACATGTCACAATAGCATTATAGCCATTCTCACGTAAGAAGACCTCGTATGCCACAGCTTTGCGAGCTTTACTGCCCCCACCTACAAAAGGATATAAATCATCACGGACAACTCTAAGTTTTACCCCCCCCCTACATCTATACAATTCATTATCAAACTATTACAACCAATCATTAACAAAGGTATTTGGTCATAATCAAATTCCTTAGCAAGAAGACCATAATAAAAACGATCCTCGTAATTACCATCAACCATACGTTCTTCACGATGTGTACCTTCAAGTTTAAAACCCACAGACTCATACACTCGCTGCGCACCAATGTTTGTAGCATTTGTATAAAGAAAAACTTTGTTTAAATGCAACACATTAAAAGCATACTTGCACAAAAGGTAAGTCGCTTTTTTACCCAGTCCCTGACGTTGACGATTAGGATTGACAAATAAATACAACTCAGCCTTTCTACATGAGTAATCAATGCCAGTAAGTCCTGCCATTGCAAGAAGTTCACCTATTTCGTTAACAAACACACAATCCACACGTTTGTTATTACTCAAATTAGAACGATACCAATTAACAGTATTCTCTAATGAAATAGGAGGAGTAAAACCCATAGAAGGATAAACAGCGACATCATTCATCCACATTACCCTATCCTTTAAGTCACTTTCTTGCAATCGTCTCAAATACATCTGCCACCCCATATTCATTACTATTATTGTTTGTTCATTTTCTCAGCACGCTCTACATTAAGAAGCCTTCCTGTAGGAACAACCTCTATATCTTTGCTTATCAGTACATTTTTAATAGTTTTGAAGATTATTTTCAAATCCATCCCCAACGAAAAATGTTCCACATAGTACGCATCCATTTCCAAACGATCATCCCATTTCACTGCATTACGCCCATTCACCTGTGCCCATCCTGTAATACCTGGACGGACTGTATGACGCAAACGCTCATGCTCAGTATAATATGGCAAATATTCCAGCAAAAGCGGACGAGGTCCAATAAGTGACATATCTCCTTTCAAGACATTAATCAACTGAGGAAGCTCATCAATAGAAGTCTTTCTCACAAAACGTCCCACTTTGGTAATTCTCATCTCGTTAGGCAACAGATTACCATCAGCATCACACTCATCTGTCATACTTTTAAACTTAATGACTTTGAATATCTTGCCATTCTTTCCGGGACGTTCCTGAAAGAAAAAAACACCTGCACCTTTGTTGGCAAAGTGAAGCCATAAGGCAATTAATACCAATGGTAGTAATAAGACACTCAACGCCACAAAAGCAATACAAAAATCTATTATACGTTTAAAAAAATGTTTGTACATAAGAACCCTTCAAATTATCATAAATTCAGATATGTATATAATAAGCAATCAATTTAAGGTATCCCCTTTAAAAGGGCATAAGTGTGCCAATCGTCAATTGTCAATGATAAGCCCTCTCTAAAATTCCTCGAACTCCTCTTCTGTCATCATCCGGCGCATGCTTTCCGGCAAGCGCATCAGGCAGTCGTGACGAACGCTACACCTTTTTTTATTTTTTGATAAATGGTGAGGCTCATCTTAGCTTCCTTACACAAGTATACACGCACAAATACGTGCCGCATCAATCTTCTTTCCCCAGTTGAGGGAAGTAATGACATCGTTTGTCTATTGTTCCATTGTTAATATTATTGACATATAAAAATTATAGTATCAAGATTACATTGTGTGAACATCTGCAAAAAAAATGGCTAATAACCCCGAAAAATACACTGCATATTTTGAATACAGAAACACGGTTCATAAACCTCTATACTATGTCCGTAAACCTCAACTTTAGGGTTCGCCAAGTACACGTTCTTGAGTTGCATAATCAAGTTCTTCCTAAAGGGATTTTACCTTACGTTTGGCAGCCTTACGAAATTTGCGTTCTTCAGACTTTAAGGTACATTAAACTCCAACTATATATTACGCATTACAATATCTTTAGTTATTGATTTGTAATAATCTAATACAATTCTTATATCAAAGTCTTTTTTAGCTTTTGCATTTGACGCTTCTGCCATCTCTTTTTTTCTATTTTGTGGAAGTTCTATGAATTTTATCATCGCTTCCGCAAGAGCAATATGATTTCCTGGTGGTATTAAAAAGCCATTAACTCCATTTTCTACAGTTTCTTGGCATCCCGGATTAGTAGTCGTAATTATAGGACGCCCCATAGAACAAGCTTCCATTAAAGATTTATTAAGTCCTTCCAAATATTTGCTAACTAAAACCACTACCACTCCATCTCTGAGAACATAAGAAGGGACATCATTGGTCGTACCTAAATAGTTGATAAATCCATTATTATGATCACTTTTCACTATTTCTTCAGGAACCCCCATAGGACTATCTGTTGCTAAAGCTCCCAAAAGTTCTATCTCTATATTAGGATACTTACGTTTTATAATTTTAGCTGCTTCAACATATTCGGTATACCCCTTATCATAAAGAACTCGTGCTATCATTAAAAATTTCGTTGTTTCAAATCGCATTGGCTTATAAGGATAAAGATCTAAATTGACACCTTCTCCACCTTTAAACCAGATTAAATTATTAGGTTTGCAATAATTACCATTAAGAAGCACTTCTGCATTTGCAGCATTTAAACAAATGATCTTATTAGAACGTCTCAAACTAAATTTATACAAACTACGACCAATCCTTTTTTTTAATGAATTACCCTCAAATACATACCCCAAACCAGCCACCATAGCAACGCATGGTAATTTCAATAACCTTGCAGCTATTGTTCCATAAATATTTGGTTTAATTGTATAATGAAATATTATATCGGGAAGCTCTTTTTTATAAATCATATATAGCTCCCAAAAATATTTTAAATCAGAAAAGGGATTAATGCTATTCGGACTTAGCGATACAAGATTCACTTTCCATTTTTTAGAAAGCTTCTCCAATTCCACTTCTGTGACCTTCTGTTTAGCAACGACAATAACAATCTCATACCCCATTTTCTCATATTCATCAATAACTTCTTTACGAAAATGAATAAGGCCACTTAAACAATTATTACAAAAAAGAATTTTCTTCATAATTAGATATTTAAACATAGGACTTCACACAAATGATATTTCACTAATATATAGCATCATTACTGTCCCATTAAAATCTAAAAGAGTTCTTTGAAATATTTGAAATTTGGTTAGTTACAACGATTCTCCGAGCGAACGGACTTGAATTTGTAGCTTTGCATCAGATTAATCCGATGGCATATGTTCCAAGACAAATACGTCTTCGCTCAATTGGCTTCATTTCTGAATCGAAGTAAGTTTAACCGCATAGTCACCAAGTATGATGGTGACAAATATGTGAAGCGCTTCACCTGCTGGAATCAACTACTTGCTTTGATGTTTGTCCAACTTTCTAATTGTGAAAGTTGGCGAGATTTGATCGTTGCTCTTGAAGCCCATCATTCCAAATGTTATCATTTAGGAATGGGTAAAAATGTATCAAAGTCATCGCTGGCAAGAGCAAATCAAGATAGAGACTATCACATCTTTGAAGAATATGCTTACAACCTGGTTAGCGAAGCACGACAAAAGTGTGCTAATCATATTTTCAAACTTGGCGGTAACGTTTATGCTTTAATTCGACAACTATTGACCTGTGCCTTTCAGTCTTTTGGTGGGCAAAATTCCACAAAAAGAAAGGTGGTATCAAAGTGCATACATTATATGATGTGGAAACACAGATTCCTGCATTCTTTCATATCACGGAAGCATCCGTGCACGATTCTAAAGTCATGATTGAAATTCCTTATGACCCAAGCTCTTATTACATCTTCGACCGAGGTTATAACAACTTCAAAATACTGTATAAAATTCATCAAATTGAAGCCTACTTTGTTGTCAGAGTAAAAAAGAATCTCGGGTACAAATCCATCCAATGGAAACGTAGACTGCCTAAGAATGTGCTTTCAGACGCAAATGTACTTCTAACAGGATTCTATCCTAAACAATATTACCCAGAGCCACTTAGGCTGATTAAATATTGGGATGAAGAGCAAGAACGAGAATTTACATTCATAACCAATGCGATGCATATATCTGCGCTTCAAGTTGCTGAACTTTATAAAAATCACTGGCAGATAGAGCTATTTTTCAAATGGCTCAAGCAGCACCTTAAAATCAAAAGATTTTGGGGAACTACAGAGAATGCTGTTCGAATACAGATATATGCTGCTATATGCGCTTACTGTTTGGTGGCAATCATTCAACACGATATGCAACTGGACAGAAGTACATATGAAGTGTTACAAATACTGAGTATCTCATTGACTAATAAGACTCATCTGAGAGAGCTCTTTAATAAAACTAAATTTCAAAAGGACAAAGAACGATTCGGACCAAATGGGCCAAGTTTGTTTAATTTTTAATTCGTCCCAATTTTAATGGGACACTAATGATATAGCATATTACCAAACAGCATTCTTCAAGCAAACTTTAACAATCTCCCAAAGTATAATAGTTCTATACCGTAATCTCATCAAAATTGGATTATTGCTTCTCGTATTACTTGGAGTTACATTGTTTCCATGACGGCGGAATAACATTAATGATTCTTTAAGAAATTTACGCTTATAGAAAAAACCTCCATAAACACCTATCCAAAAATCGTGACCTACACCAGATTCTGGAAAAGGCAGTACCTTATCCAAAATCTTCCGCTTAAAAACAGTACAACATCCAGTTGTTGTGCAAGACTTTATATTACGCCAAAATTCAGGATGAGGCATTGCAAATTCTTGAATTACCTGCAAATTACCATCTACAACTTTTCGCCCGTGAAGCAGAATGTCGCAATCATTCATATTTGCCATAACGCGCTCTACCTTGTTAGGCATCCATACATCATCTTGGTCAGCAAGGAAAATAATGTCACCCTTTGCCTGACGAAGAGCATTCTCAAAGTTATGAGTAGCATAATCGAAGTTATAGTGATACTTACGTGAGTGCTTATAAGCATGTAGCTTTATACGAAAATCATGGTAAGCCTCTAATATTGCTAATGTATTGTCTGTGGAACCATCATCAGATATCACAATCTCGTCTCCCGGCTCCAGCTGGCTTAGAATACTATCAATCTGTTCTTTAATATATTTCTCGCCATTATGCGTAGCTATACATACTGATATCATTTAACCATCAATGTTTTGTAATAGTCATTCAACTTATAGTACACACTATCCCACAGGAAGTTTTCCTCGCAAAAACGAATCAGATCTAGTGATTTATTTCTTTTCTTAAGACTAACAAATAGTTTTTTTGCTTCTGCCATATTTGAGTAGTATAGATTGAGTGGCGATGGAGCACCATAGTCTTCCACTCCTGGAATCTGAGGAAGTATAGAGGCAGTACCTAAGAATCCTGCCTCTAATAAAGCATTATTTGCTGTTGCAAATGTCAAAGGAAGAAATGAGTAATCACAATCATTAACCACAGAAAAATACTTGTCGTCGGGAATTCTCGGATATACTACAACATTACAATAATTATAGAATTGTTCTTTGATTCGTTGAGGTTGTCCTATCATATGAAAACAAATATCATTCCTATGTTCCAAACAAAACTTTATGATAGTTTCCATTGTATCATAATCTCGATAGTTTTGACCCAAAACACATACATTGATTTTACTTTTGTTTAATCCACTTTCAACCTTCTTAAATTTGGGTCTGTTAAAACCATGAGGAATAAACACAGAATCAAGGTTATATTTTTCCTTCAGTATCCTTTTTTGATTAGTACTTAACACGACAATGCCATCCAAACTTCTCAAAGCTTTAATAAATGAAGATTTACACCTTCTCTCTTCCTCAATATTAAGATGTAGGGTAGCCACTGTTTTATGTTTATTTAAGCGGAGAAATGGTACAACTAACGTATCACCATAGAAGTAATGAACAACTGTATATCTCAGTCGCTTAAAGCGGGAAATAATACCAAGAAAAATTACATTAAGTATCTTTCCTCTTTTACTAACGGGAATGAACCCAAAAGGAACATTCTCCCCCATTAAACAGTCTGTTTCCGGATTACCTATAATCGAATCGTACCCACCTGCTGAAGAATGGCTATTGTCACGATAGCCAACATATAATATTCTTTTCATTATTACTAAATTACACTATGATACGGTATGAAAAGAGACTCATACTGACCATGAAGTGTCTGATTAAATAAAATGAATCTATAAACAATATATACAAAAAACGCCAACCATAATTGTGACTTATTTCTGAACTTCTTTTCCATACCTAATAGTAATAACATCCCAACACCACCAGATGCCAATATTCCTATTCGCGAAAGATATGGTATGGCAAAGGCTACAGTACGATTAAAATACATTCCAAAAATATAAAGATTCAAAAGTGTATGATACATATTGTTTTGGTATTCTTCTTGTGTTGAAGATGCTTTAGAAAAATAGTGGTTACCAAAGTAATGATACAACCAAATGAAAAAAGCTCCACTACAAAATGATAGTATAATGCTCGAAACCGAACGAATAGAATACTCAGCGATTCCTCCATACATATAGCCATCAATCTTTTCTTGAATATCTCCATCAAAAGAACCTATTGCCAATAGCGAATTAATTGAATCAAGAAAAGAGACAACTGAAGAAGACGCAAATCCTATCATTATACTGGCAAAATACATAAATAACATCATCACCAAACTAAATCTTTTGCGTGGCACAAAATAGAAAGGAATAATCAAAAGAGTTGCAATGTGAATTGTAGATGCAACAATGACATAAAGAAAAAACTTTTTGAAATTTCGTTCTACAATATGTTTGAAACCCAAAATAACAATTATGGATGCTAAGGCAAAACGCACAGGAAAGATACTACCAACAAAACAACCAAATATAACACTTGTAATATTATTCAAACCCACATATTTAGCAAATTTGATATTCAAAAGTACGATTAGAGCAGATTGAACTATCAGCATTGCCGTGTAAGACTCACCTGAAAATCGTCGTACAATATCATTAAGAAGCCACCACCCATATTCATTATAATAGATAGGCTCAGAAGGATACATAAACATTCCATAATAAGAATCCCAGTCTGTACCATTCTCCCAACGCAGCCCCTGAAACAGTACTACAATAACAATCGCAAGAATTTCTATGAATATTTGTTTTTCTCTCTTTACTCCAACAGATACTAAGATAAGAAAGGCCAACAATGAAAAGACAACGTAATATATCATTTATTCACAAATTTCAGAACAAATTTCAGTGCAATATTTGACCAACAGAACTCAGGATACTCTTTTTCAAAAGACATAACTTGACTAGAACAATTGGCTAATAGCTTTTCATTGTTCAAAAACATTTTAATACATTCTGCTAATTCAATAGGTTTGTTATTAGCAAAGAGCAAGCCATTCTTCTTATGTGTCAATATTTCCTTGAATCCATCAAGGTCAGAAGCAATAATTGGCTTACCAAATGTATAAACAGTTTGAGGAATTCCGCTCTGTGACATAGTAATATATGGACAAATCACAAATGATGATTGACTAATTACTTCACACAATTCAGCATTAGAAAGACGCTTATTGATTAATAATACGTTTGGATTATTACTTAAATCTTCAAGGCATGGATCATTTCCTTTGCCAGCAACTACAAGTTTACAACAAAAACGATAGTCTGCCAATAACTTCATCGCTTCATTCAAGATGGGTAATCCTTTATATGGCAACATACTTCCAAAGAACAAGAAATATTTCTCAGGCAAAAACAAAGTGTTCTTTACAGATATCGTTTTATAAGTTTCAAATAATCCAAAGTTCAAACGATGAATCTTTTCTCTCTTAATATCTTTATAATTGAAAATATCACACAATGAATTATCAGAATAAATGATTATATCAATAGAGCTTTTGAAAAGGTACTTTAGCAATGGCGAAGGTTTGCTAAAATCAGGGTGAAAATGATTACATACTTCATGCAGCGAGACGACTATCTTGCAGTTCAGTTTCTTCAAGAATGGCAGATACTCACAAGAATAATAACCACCTATGATATTGACAATTTCGTAGTTCTGCTCATTGATAAATGAAGAAGATTTAGTGGCATAGTAATCGGAATACCATCCAATGACATTCCGCACAATGGGGATACGCTCATAGGGTCTTGGCATCTTCAACGAGAAAAGTCTAACCGAATCTGATTCACCAAAGTAAGAGAACATCTCAATCCAATTATTCACTGCAATTTCCTCAACTCCATACTTACTTGACTGATACGAACAATTGAAAGCTTCTAGTTCTGAAAACGATATATAGTAGAAAAGATAAATATCTACTGCATATCCCATTTCAAGGAACTGTTTTGCCAACGGGAAGGTACTCCCAGTAAACCCTTTTGTGATTAATGCTATTCTTTTTTTCATTTTTCAGCTTTGTGAAGTTCGTAATAGATTTGCTATATTGTACATAATCGTACTCACCCATTTTATGCATATTTGATGCATAAAATCAAAATCTATTTCAGAAGGGGTACTCCTTCTGATTTATTTCTTCATATCATCTTTATTTCTTACTTTTGTATAAAAAACCATATTTCCCAATATCAATTGCTATGTTTACATTATCTTCTTTAACATACCATATAACTCACAAAATCCGCTTTTTAAAAATTCTCGGAATGAAATCCGATATTCTTTAAGAACCCAGCGAGGCCAGTACCAATTGTTGTATGCCAACTGCACTCCCCCTTGAATGAGTATTATACCAAGCAACCCAAGACTCGTAAATTGTAAAACAACAAAGTCGCCTATACAAATTAAAAATCCAGAAATAAGGGCTGCCGGCACAAATGGTACTTGATTTCCTGAACTGATAAATATTGCAAAATTTGAGTGGTTCTCCTCGAGGAAACAGACCAAAGAATACAAAAGTAAAATATTAAGAGTAGGAAGCTGAGCATTAGAGCCAATTAAATTTAGAGCCCAAGAACCAAGAAAAACCACTACGGCCAAACCACAAATACATAGTAAATAATATACAATGATAGAGTATGAGAAACGCCGAATTGTCATAACTCTATCTCCTTGTATTCTGTATGATATAATTTGCGGCTGTAATGTTCCAAAAAATGTTACACTAATACTTGTTACAATCGTAACAAATTGCATCATCAAGCCATAGGAAGCAACTACGTCTGACGCGAGATACAAACCAATAAGGAACATACCAAATTGCCGTGTACAATAAGTGCCAATAAAGTTAACTCCAACTTTTTTCGCATTATACCATATAGCTTGGAAAATTTCACTTTTAAGTTCATCTGAAAAGGCTTGACCATATAGTTTTGAAATAGTACCATTATCATAAAAAAAATGATGAGCTAAATATCTGCCTAGAAAAGGAGAGATGAGATTAGCAATGCAAACTCCCATTAGACCAACACTAGCAAGAAGCAGTACATAAACTAAGACAATCTGCAAGACCTTACTAGCAAGAATACATTGTTTTGACTCTTTAACCAATCCTCTACCTACAAGCAACGAGTCATAATATTTGAAATAAATTGAAAAGAATGATGAAGTGCAAAATACCAACCAGATAGCAAACGAGTTATCAACGTTGGAGAACCCTTCCGTTACAAAATACATATACCATGTACCCAAAGTCATCAACAAAACAAGTACAATAGCACTTATGATACGGAAAATTCTACGCGTCACGCTCAAAAGGCACGCCAATAGCTGATAATTTACCGTCCCAGTACTTCCCTCAACAATTCCCTCTTTTAGTAATTTAGTCGCCCCACTATATACATATGAAACCTGTCTACTAATCTGTGGAGTAAAGCCAAAATCCATTAAGGTTACCAGCGTTGTAACTGTCAACATCAGATAATTCATCGCAATCTCTTCTGTACTTAGCAAGTGGAGTATGAGAGGCAGAGTAATAAGTCCTGATGCAATATTAAAAAATTGCGAAACGTAGCTCCAAATAATGTCCCCTTTTGAAATATCTATATTTGACATAAGCCCTCTTTATTTAGAACAATTTCAATAATAAGTCTATAACAAATTCTTTTTTGTGAGTTTTATAATATAGAAGTTTCAGTTTAAGTTGTATCAATTTCAGCCAAAAAGGCTTCACCCCCTTCAGTGAAAGATATCCTTCAATCCATATAATGGACTTTGGCACATTCTTAAAAATCTTATAGTTCCATTTTAGGGCTATTTTACTATCCGCAATCTTGTTGCTACCATCAGCATCCTCATCCCATAATTGACAAATTGGTTCAGCATTGTCCACTTGAGGATAATGAAAAAAATTCAACAAGCGATTTATACCTAAACCGGAACATGACAACGGTATATGATTCTTATAAGCATTTATAAATAATAACGTATATTTTTGTACTTCATCAACATAAGGATAATTTAAAGTTTCTCTTGTTTGTTTGTTCTTTGCGACAACGACAGTGCCATTTTCCTCAAAAAAATGAAGACTTGTACCTGATGGTTCAAATAAAAGATGCTCAAAAATCAAACAATTCCTATAAAACTCACTTTTTTGATAAGAAGATATTTTTATCGAATCAAAATATACTGAATATCTGTTACCAACATTTGTTTTACATTTGATAGAATCATGAAATTGTAAGCCATAAATATTTGCGTCAATTCCTTTATTATGAAGATAAGATTCCAACATCAATTGACCATTTCCATTTATACTATTATTTACAAGTCCTATCTTGCCATCAAAGATGCCATTTTGCACCAAATACTTCATTAAAAAGCAAGACTGTTTAGCCATCGTCCCAGTACATAATTCTATTAATTGATTCAACTTATCATCATAAATACCATTGTATAAATCTTCTCTTGTTACGATAGAATTAATCGAAATTTTCAACCTATCTGAAATCAATCGTCTCTGCGTTTCATTCTTTGCAATGAGAAAAGTATCATAAATTTGATTCCATGAATAAACTGCCCTTTGAAGTAAGCTATCTTTATATATCGTCAAAGTTTTCTGTTCATATATTAAGGGAAGCCTTAACAGATTCTTGTTTAGGCAAATGTATCCTACATCCGCTTCTTCAGGATATAGACACTTATAACATTTCTCCAACAAATAGCCTTCTCTAGCAACGAACAACAGTTTGTCAATATTTTGTTTCAATCTTTCCTCGTGCAACCAATTACAGAAGTCATATATCAATGGACCCAAGATAGAAAAGCCAATATTATAAGCTGATTGGTTGAATTCGGTCCTATTATACAAACAAGATAGTGAATTTATATGATTTTCAATATAGCTAGATGTAACTACATTCTGCAAAGCGTTCCAATCATACCACCGTTCCAAAGAATCTATCCCATTATTCATTGCCTGATAGATATCGTTGTTATCATCATCTCCAATGTGTAATACTTGCGCTGCAGGAACGTTCAATTTCTTCAGCAATATTTGAAAAAGTTTTCCAGAACGCTTTGTTTCTCTTTCTTCAGATGAAATGAACAAAAAATCTGCCTTAATACCGAGTTTATTAAACAACTGTTCAAAAAAGCTACGAGGCAAATACATATCCGTAGTTATGGCTATTTTTTTCCCAATACCACGACAATAATTAACAAACTCTACCATCGGAGCATTAGGAATACAATTTTCAAGTTCAACATATATCTCAATTTCTTTTAGCAATTTGAGAGTATCAGCCTTATATTTTAATTGAGAATATATTTCATCTAATGTTATATCTTGTCCGATGTGCTGACTACGAGCTATCCTTTCAGCTTTTATTCTGTCTCTGTAGAATGAGGATATCGTGCATCCTGTCTTCTTTATATATAGTTCTTGAACTATGATAAAAATATCTTCGGGAGTTGCTACAGATCTAAATATCAATGTATCAAATACATCAAATGAAACATACTCATATTTAGAAATATCGTTTTTTTGCATATATAACTCGTTGTAAGGTAAACATCCAATTCTCCCCAAACCAATCTTAAACATTTGATTTTCTGCCTATTTATTAGTTTGAGTTAAATGTAATAATGTAAGATTTAACATTTCAGGACCCTATTTTTAGGGATTTTGAACCGAATTATCCTCGTCCAAACCCAATTTCGGACCAAATTTCTCTAATTGTTGTAAGCACTCAATTTAGGGCATCCCCTTTTGAAAGGGCACTTTTCTGTGCCCTAAATCGAGTTTTGTTAATTAATTAGTTTTGAAATTAACATTGGCTTGTAGCCAAAGTGATTTTGTCAGGAACCATGTTAACATAATCCCGGCATCCGTTAAAGATTTTTTTGAAAAAAGTTCCGATGAAGTTCCAGACAGAACTGCCATGAAGCTTTACCGTTCCTATCATACTGTGATAAGTTGCAGCCATCCCAGCACCGGCATCACTACCATATTTAAACCGAGCTGATTTCAACTCATTGCCGATAAATACATAAGCATTGTATCCGTCGGACATAATACTCTTCAATTCTGCATCGCCCAAAAAGTCTGTAAGTACCTCACGACCACGCGAGCCATTCTCATAGAAGAAAATGGCTGTTTTCTGAGCCTTGTTGACCAGCACCCAAATGTAGCACTTCTTATAGTGATCATATTTACGCACTTTACACCAGGTCTCATCGCAATTCACAATCGAGTCTTTTTCCAAAGCTATGGACTTCAATACACAGACCAATTCATCCAGGTATTTCTTGCCTTTCTTAAGCCAGTTGCACAATGTGTTTTTAGAAACGGTCATGCCCATATCTGTCAGCTATTGACGAAGAAGACCGAAAGTCACATTCTACTTTTAAACTTCATAGGCAATAGCCTGCAGAAATTCAGGAGTGGCTCTAGTGCCTTCAAAATTGGTTACTACCTCCGGATGGCTTTCAGAAAGGAAATAACCCCACCCGGGCTTTTTACCCAGTTCTGCATAATGAACCATCTCAAAACATTTTTCCGCAAGGAAAGCAATCAATAGCCATTTTTTGACTGCTTACATAAAGAATATCAAAAAAGGACTTGAGTTTTAAGTATCATTAGTTTGGATTCCTATCGTTCATAGAAAAGGAAGTTTGCCGAGGCATGAGTGCTAAAGAGTTATTCCACAATATACCTCTCCACATTCCGTGTCTCCTTGCTGAAGTTCACCCCCACTTTCACCAGCCGCCTGCCATCCAGCACATAAGGAATCAGACAACCTCTCTCATCAACTTGCTTCAAGGCATCTTCGGCACTGCCGTTCAGCTTGAACTCAAAGACGTAAACGGTATCTTTTGTCCGCACCACGGCATCGGCACGACCACGCGCACTGCGCACTTCCGCCTGTACGAATTGACCCAGCAAAGTGAAGACGACATAAAAGATGGCCTGATAGTGGCGTTCGGTATTGTTGCTCAGTTCGTAGGGAATGCCTGCAAAGAATACTTTCAGGCGTTCCATGAATGCATCTACATCACCGGAACGGAGTTCACGCATAAACCTGGCTATGTGAAAACCGGTTTCATCATCAGTCACTCCTGTATAATAAGGAACCAAGAAATTCAAGAAACCATAGCGTACCTCATCATTGGGAAAGCCCAAAGTGTACAATAAAACATCCCTATCGTAGTCTTTGATGGTCAGATAACCACTCTGATAAATCATGGGAAGCGGATTCTTTACTTCCGCACGATACTCAAAAAAGGCGGAAGCCGTCACTTCAACTCCCTCAATCAGAAGGCGCAAATCATAATCACTCTCTTTCAATAAATTTACCAAATAGGTAGGAGTACCGGTCTGAAACCAGAAATTATCCAAAATCTTCGACTTGCATGCATTCAATACACTGAAAGGATTAAAAACCCCTTCACAATGGGGGTAAAAATGATAACCGTCATACAGCTTGGTCATCTGCTCCAAAGTTGTATCGAAGTCCATCCCATTGGAAACACCCAAACGTTCTATCTCCGGAGTAAACGTTGTGAGCAGTTCTTCCTTAGTAATACCACATAAAGAAGAATAGTCGGGCCATGTACTGATGTCCTGCAACTGATTTAAATCACTGAACACGCTAATCTGCGCAAACTTCGTCACACCCGTCAAAAAAACAAAGCGGAGATAACGGTCGGCACTTTTCAGTACCCCATAAAAGGCTTTCAATATCCGACGATATTCTTCCGTTAGCTTTTCATCCGAAAGAGCTTGAAGCAAAGGCTTATCATATTCATCAATCAACACTACCACTTGCTTACCCGTCTGGGCATACGCCTGCTCTATCACATAGGCAAAGCGCTCTTCGGGACTACGTTCCTGCTTTTCCGCACCATATTTCAATTCCCACTTTTCCAGATATTGATTAAGCATGGCTACCAAATCTCCGGCTGTTTCATATTTACGGGCATTCAAATCCAGATGCAATACAGGATATTCCTCCCACCGGGTTTCCAGTTTTTCGATGGCAAGTCCGTGAAACAAATCTTTACGTCCTTGGAAGTAAGCTTCGAAGGTAGATATAAGCAAACTCTTACCGAAACGGCGAGGACGGCTCAAAAAATAGGGAGTGGAATTGGATGCTATCTTATAGACCATTGCTGTTTTGTCTACATAAAGATAATTTTCTTCACGCAGCTTTTCAAAAGTCTGTATACCAATCGGCAGTTTACGCATCTGTTCCATCTCATTTCTCTTTTTTAGAAGCTATATGCAAATATACGTTTTTTCTTCAAAGAGAAATTCTATTTATACATTTTTATTCCATTTCTTCCCACGGATAAGGATTATCCACCACATTCCGAAACTCGTTAACCGCTTCTTGCTGTTCTGCCGTGAGCGATGCGGAATTCCAGGAAGCAATGATAGAACGGCCCTCGTCGGCCAAAGGCTCATCGAAAACCTCTCCATAACAAGCCGTAAGCAAGCGGAGTTTCAGCAAAGAGGAAGGAAGGGAATCAAGGGTATCCCAGCAACGCCTCAATACCTCCTGCACATGCTGCTGTTTTTCACCATGGTCAATGAACGAGGCACTATACCCCTTCAAAAGCGCAAGACATACATTTGCCTGCTCCTCCACCGTGGTGCCCCAGGTGCCGGAATTATACAAAGTTGTGGTCAAGCGATAGACTTCGCTGTTACGACGGGACAAGTCATCACTATAAATAGGACTGCCGTCCATACCCAAATACATCAAGTCGTGCGCGGCACGCTGAAGGAGGAGTGCTTCTTCTAAAAGAGACATGCTATTTTGATTTATGATTTCAGAGTTATGATTTATCTATCACCAATGACTAATCATTGATTATCGACGATTATTTGATTACTTCGATGAGGTCTGGATGGATGGTCGCAATGGCAACGGCGATGATACCTTGTATAGCAATCACTACACGACGGTCACGGGCACCTTTTACCTTTAGAAAAACACCTTCTTGACCCTCGAAGTCGCCACCGGTGATACGGACTTTCGTACCTTTGGAGAGATTCAGCTCTTCGGGTTGGAAATAGAGAAGATGGTCATTGTAGGTACCGGCGACGGCTATGAAACGCTGCATATCATGGTCGGGAATGATTATTTTCTGACCGCTACGGGTATCGGTGATATATTGCAAATAAGTAATTTGAGACTTAAATCGCTGCACTTCGGAAGGACGTGCGTGGACAAAAACCAGATTACGGATGACGGGAACCAAAGCACGGACTTTCCTGCCCCTACGGATACTTATCTTATATTGCATGGGAATGAAACAGCCAAGATTTGCCTTTTCGAGAAGATGCAT